>NZ_JBJHPB010000018.1:0-98939 GCF_059412285.1 Vibrio sp. CB1-5
CGGTCGCTTATGAAAAAAGAACCCCGCTAAAAAGCGGGGTTCGTCAGCAATCTGACCCCGCTACCTTGTAGCGGGGTTTTTTATTCTGCATTGGCCGATTTCTAATTAAGCTTGTTGCGCCGTTAGAGCGCGCTTTTCAAGAAACTTAGCGATAGCTGTAACACCTGCGATGTACATAGCACCACCAAGAAGTGCAACCGCCATCCAAGAGAAACCGTGCTCAACCACGTGATCTTTGTGAAGAATACACATTACAACGTACGCAAATGTGATGTAGCTGAAGGCAAAGTGAGCAACAGGGCCCATGCCGATGGTTACAAGTACTACACCGGCAACATAAATGTAGAATGCGTTTTCACCACCAACGACTGGAGCAAGTGCGCCAAGAGTAGCCGGGATCAACATACCCATAGCGATACCAACGATACCAGCAGCAAAGATGTTCTTTAGCTTAGATAGATCGAACTTCGCTTCGAAGAAGAAAATAAGCGCTAGGAAAGCAGGCCACTTGTCGTGGATACCTAGTTTCTGAAGGATAACAGTGCCAGCTACGATCCAGATCGTTAGCATTAGCGTTTTAGTCATGTGCGCTGAGTTGAATACTTGATTCATGGTTTATTCTCATAGGGTGTGTGTAAGGAGTTTGGGCGCGGAGTCTATAGTGAGTTGCGCTTTGGGTCACTATGGGGAAATCGGCAACCATTATGAATGTAAGGAGTAAAGACACTCTATTGATAACTATATGAATTGGTGTTTGAAATTTGGGCAGGGGGCATTTGAGGTTTGAATGACGAGATAAGCTTGGATTATTGCTGGCTATTAGAGCAAAGAAACTAAGATGTTGAGTTTAAGTGCTTGGGTATGACAACTTGAACACGATCTGGTTGAAAAAAATTCGTGCGATTAAGTTTTAAGCTCTTTGCCACATTTCGAAACAATGCTTCACAGTTTTACATCGGCTCGAAATGGTTTGATATACATCTTCGCTATTCACAAGGAGACTCGGGTGGTTTAATTAATCTCGTGTTTAGTTGTTCTGTCCACTTTCAATTAACCACACACATCCAACATTGTATTTATGTTTGCCCTGCTGTGAAAACAGCAGGGCGTTTTTTTGTTTGGAGTCTAATGTGTTAGGTATTCACAACCGGCTTGGTTTGTGAGTGTTTGTCTCTGTGGTTCAGGAAGAATCGTCCAGTGAATGCCTTCTAATGCTCCTGCTAAACAAAAGAGCAGGTTAATCCCGGGATGTTTTTCCTGACTGACGCAAACCGCCTTAAACGCATTGACAGGGCCATGCTCTCTAAGTTCATCAATAGAATTAATACCGGCCTTACGAAGCATTCTTTCGGTTTTGTACTGCATATTCGGGAGATCTTTGATGCGCGTTGGCGTCTCTTTGCGTACTTTTTCTTTTAGCCCTGCGCTCCAGACTTCCTCGCACAGCGTTGCGACTTGTTTTTGGCTATGCGCGACCGTTTCTGGTAGTGAGTAGTAGTTAGATAAACTCGGGTAGTTACGAGAGTGAGAACGCCAGTTGAACTCGTAAGGTGTGCAGCCCAATGCTTTGAATTCTTCTTTTAAAGCTGAATTGCTTGCCCTAAGGTAGACATCGTCGCCCTTAATTAGTGCAAACATGATCCCTCCAGAAAGTACCCCTTTTCCGCCAAAAACAGAACGAATGCTAATGTCATCCAGTGCGGTATGAGCTTCGATAGACTCGACAAAGGTTTCCAACATCATATTTCTCTCCTTGAAATGTATTTAGCGTGCTCAAATGACAGCTATCAAACTAAAACTGTGATGAGTCCTGCATTAAGCGTTCCAACTTTTAGTTTCATTACAAAATGTTGAGAGTTTCACGATGAATTTGCGGTGATTGCAGGGCCAAGGTCGTGGCGGCTAGGTGAATTTTGGCAGTATCTGACGTCTCCTTAACGTATAATTTATGAAGTTACATAGGAGAAGCTTAATGCAACAAGGGAATTTACTCGCCAACATCCCGAGCCAGTTACCAAACGAACTATTCGAAGACATTATCAGTACCCCAAACGTCCGAATAGAGCGGATAATTTCAGATGGGCATTATACATCTGAGGGCGAATGGTATGACCAAGAACAGAACGAGTGGGTAGCTGTGATTCAAGGTCAGGGAGTATTGGAGTATGAAGATGGGCAGGTTGTGACGTTAAACGCTGGCGATTATGTCAACATTCCCGCCCATGTTAAGCATCGTGTGAAGTCGACATTGTTTTGCTCGACGACGGTTTGGTTGGCTATTTTTTATTAAGGGCGAATGATGAAACTTGTATCTGCTGCGTTAACCGCCGCTTTACTCGTTCTTGTCGGGTGCTCTTCAACAGATAAAGCTCAAATTTCTCAGTTTAAAACTTACAGTGATTTTTCTCCCGGTCCAAAGGATGGGTTGATTTGGTTTGGGCTAGTGAAGGTATCTCGACGCGAGAGCAACTGAGCAACATTTTTTCAAAGTATGACAGTGTGGTGTTGGATAGAGTGGAATACGTTGGCGATAGCTGGATAATAGAGGTACAGCGATGTTACAAAAAGAAAACTTAGTGAAGCTCGCACGAATGCAAATGCCTTTTGGCAAATACGCAGGGCGAGTTCTAATCGATCTACCAGAGGAATATTTACTCTGGTTCGATAAAAAAGGTTTCCCGAACGGGGAGTTGGGTGATTTGTTGAAACTCTGCTTAGCACTGAAGATAGAGGGGCTCGATAGTGTGGTTAAGCCTCTAAAACGCATGTGATTGAGTAAATAGCGCCACTAAGATAATGGGTAACTTTCTATGAATATTGATATTGATGCACTTAAACACCACCAACTGGTGGAAGATGGTCAACTAGAGGGATGTTATATCCACCAACCCGCAAAGGGAAGTGAGCATAATGATGAAGCCGTTCTAGCGGAGCGCCGAGCGTTGGAAAAAATGGGGTTCAAAGTTGTACAGCTTCAGGCCAAAGGACGAACAACAACCTTTGCTGAAGCAATGCAAATCTTGTCAAAAAAGACGAGTTATCAGACTAAATAAGAGTAAAAGTGGCTTGCCACTTTTTCTTATTATTCCTACTTAAAACGCTAAACAGAGCACTAACCCAAGGGCTGCGATGGCTTGGTTTTGTGTTCATTTTCTTTTTGGCTTTTGTAATGTCTCTAACTTTCGTCGTGTTTAAGTCTGGCGAGAAAATAGTGGCTAGGGAATTGCAAAAACTGACTTGTATTAACTCGCAATGGATCTCACATTTAGGCTGTTTTAGCTCGAAGCCCTTTCAAGTAGTCGCAAAGCACTTTTGTGGCTACATCAATCTCTGTATAGCGCTTTGCCTTTCCAAGTACTCGCATTCCTTGCATTTGGCAGATGACAAACTGTCCTACGGCTTTCACATCTTCTATACCGCTAATTTCAACGCGCTGCTTGGCGTTGGATAGTGATGTCACAATAGCTTGTTCTAGGGTATCGAACAGCAAGTTGCTTCGCTCTAACACCTCTGCGTTTTCTCCAGCATGCTCAACAATAGCATTTTGAATAAAGCAGCCACAGTTGTCCTGCTTTTGTCTGTCGGCAAACGCTAGAAGAAAGTGACAAAGGGTATCGATGCTAGAGTTCTTGTCGCGAAGCGGTTCCAATTTTGGGAATGAAACAGAGGTAAGGTAGTTATCAAGTGCCTGATAATAAAGCGTCTCTTTATCCCCAAAACTGTTGTAAAGGCTAAAGCGGTTTATGGCGAGCGTTTCGGTGAGATCGCTAATGGATGTATTGGCATAGCCTTTACTCCAAAACAGTGTCATCGCTTGTTCTAACTTTTCTTGCTTACAAAAATTGGCTTTTCTTGCCATACGCCCCTCTGGGATAAAAAACACGTTACACAGCACTTTCAGTCATTGTACAAGTCCTTGCTGTTATTCTCTAATTAATTCTTGACCGATCGTTTAGTAATTGCATAGAGTATATCTAAACGATCGGTTATAAATCAAAATCGATCAAACAAAAGTCCCATCAAGACGGTAAAACTCTAAACACATACGTGCCAAAAGGAATGAACACATGAAATTGTATGATCACACAGTCACAGTCAGCTCGAAGCGTTTAAACCTGTTTCTGAAAGAGATTGGTGTTACCGATATCGAAAGAGTAGAGGTGAATGTTAGGGAAGGTGGGAATCTTGACCAAAGCTATCAAGACAAGAGCGTAAATGGCAAAGTGCCACTGCTTGAGCTTGATGACGGTACATACCTTAGTGAGACTGTCGCGATCAGTCGCTACTTTGATGAAATTACGCCAAACGACCTTAACTTGTTTGGTGGCAATACACTGGAGCGAGCCAAAGTTGAAATGTGGAATCGCATTGTTGAAATCGATGGTGTTCAAAACGCATTCCAAGCCTTCAGAAATTTGTCCGGCATCTATAGCGACCGTGAAAACTGTGTTGAAGCATGGGGAGAAGAGGCGAAGCATCGAGTGGAGTTGTTCCTACCTAAACTTAATAAGCAGCTGAGTCAGTCTAAGTACGTAGCGACGGACAATTACACTATCGCAGACATCAGTGCCTATATTTTCGTTATCGTGGTTGTCAATGCACTTAAGGTTGATGTGTTTGATAATCACCAGCACATTAAACGTTGGTTTGATGACGTATCTTCACGTCCGGCTCTGCAAGGCTGAACAATACGCCACAATTTTTGAAGAGCGGCTTATGGCTAGATACAAAGGGGTGAATATTATTCCCCCCTTTGTATTTGAAAAATCTCAGTATTTCACTAGGTTTATAAAGAGTGCCTAATGGAGAGCATCGAGTGAGCCAAAAAAAAATCTTAGTGGTTTTAACATCGCACAGCAGACTAGGAGAGACGGAACATAAAACTGGGTTTTGGCTCGAGGAGTTTGCGGCTCCCTATTACGTGTTTAAAGATGCAGGCTTTCATATCACCTTATGCTCACCGGCTGGTGGACACCCTCCCATTGACCCCAATAGCATAGCGGAAGATCAGCAAACTCCTGCCACTTTGCGTTTTGAAGCAGATGAAGTAGCGAAAACCCACCTGACCAATACCTTGCGCCTTGTTGAAGTGAGAGAGGCCGACTACGACGCAGTCTTTTACCCCGGCGGTCACGGCCCACTTTGGGATCTCACTTGCGACCCGGACTCTGTAACCTTGATTGATGACTTTTTCAGTGCTCAAAAACCGATAGGTGCAGTTTGTCATGCTGCTGGTGTGTTGATTAACGCTGCCAATGAAGACGAATCACCAATGGTCGCAGGAAAGCAGGTGACTGGATTTAGCAATAGTGAAGAGCATGCCGTTGGGTTGAATGACGTCGTGCCATTTTCCTTACAAGATGAGCTTGAGAAGCGTGGGGCGAGCTTTTCAAAAGCGGCGGACTGGCAAGAGTATGTTGTCGTTGACGGACTACTCGTTACCGGTCAAAATCCGGCCAGTTCTGAAGCCGCAGCAAACGCATTGGTCAAACTTCTTCTATCCGATTAAGCCTAACGTTTTTACTCTACCCAGTGTGACAACGATTATGGTTCAAGAAAAATAACGTGTCGCTATGACAGGATTCTGACATTGTTCTCGATGTTAATATTTTCAATACAAACAGTCCGTAACATTGTTGGAAGAAAAGATGTCGACAAGAACAGAACGAGAAAAAATGCTGGCAGGCGAGCCTTATTTAGCGTGGGATGAAGAGCTATTATCTGCGCGAGTTAAGTGCCGTCATACACTAAAGAAACTCAACGATAGCATTCCAAACACACCAGAATGGAAGGAAGCGCAAGAAGCGCTGATCCCCAACCGTAAAGGTAACTTATATCTTGAGCCTCCGTTTCGCTGCGATTATGGTGAAAACATCCATGCAGGTAAGAACTTCTACGCTAACTTCAATTGCGTGATTCTAGATGTCAACGTGGTCGAAATTGGAGACAACGTATTATTTGCGCCAAATGTTCAAATATATACGGCAAGTCATCCATTAGATGCAAAAGGCCGCGTTGAAGATGAAGTTGAATTTGGTTTACCAATTAAGATCGGCAATAACGTTTGGATTGGTGGAGGGGCGATCGTTTGTCCTGGCGTTACGATTGGTGATAATGCGGTAATTGGTGCGGGCAGTGTGGTCACTAAAGACATTCCGGCCAACACGCTCGCAGTAGGCAACCCGTGTCGAGTTATTAAGCAAATCAATAACGATTAGAACTGACCCTCAATTATTTTTATTGGCGCTTGCCAACTTGCCTTTAGGTCACCTAATGTGGGTACATGTTAGGTGACCTTCTCTTTGGTTATTCAAATTAGTACCAATAGTTTATGGTGCGTCAAAAAACTGTTGTCAAATCATCGGCTTTTTGACGTTTTATTTGATGTTAGTTCCATTAAGCTCTATCATGTTCGCTTTGTAATACTTCGTAAAACATTAGTTGTAAGCATGGCGTTGCGTTATATGGAATTTGAATTGTCGTTAGGTTTGATGGAGTCGGCGTTAGAGAGCGCGTCTGTTGCTGTCATTATTACTGACGAACAAGCTCAAATCTGCTTCGTCAATGAACAGTTCGTCAAGCTGACCGGCTATACCCGCGAGGAAGTTCTGGGCCAAAACCCTAAACTACTCAAGTCTGGAAAAACCACGCTGGCCACCTATGAAGATATGTGGTCGAAGCTGCTTCAAGGTCACGATTGGGTTGGAGAACTGGTCAACAAGAAGAAAAACGGGTCACTGTTTATTGAGCACGCTCATATCAGTCCTTTCAACTATCTAGGTGAATCTTACTACATTGCGGTGAAACGCGATGTCACATCTGAAAAGCACCTGAACGATAAGCTGAGCGATCTTGCTTATTTTGACCCGCTTACACGTTTACCTAATCGCACCTCATTCTTTGAACACCTACAACGATTTTTAGTCGAAGAGCAGCAAACGCTGCACCCTTATTCATTGCTGTTAATAGACCTCAATGAGTTCAAATCGATTAACGATAGCAAAGGGCACGACTTTGGTGACTTGTTTCTTCAAGAGGTAGCAAGACGCTTTAGAACCGAGGTTGGAGACAACGGCTTAGTCGCAAGACTCGGTGGTGATGAGTTTGTTGCCCTGTTACCGAATTGCTCACAAACGCGCGCGGAACACTATGCTCAGCACCTCGTTGACGCGATTGCATTTATAGAGGTTGGTAACAAATCAGAGCGAGGGTCTGCCTCAGTTGGTGTTACCACTAACGTAAGTCGCAATATTCCAACGAGCTTGTTGCTGAAGCAAGCCGATCTTGCCATGTATCGTGCTAAGCAGTGTCAAACCACATGGATGAGTTATGATGAAGCGATGGGTGAGCACTGGGGGCGCAAAACAGCGATGGCTAAACGTCTGTCTCAGGCTATCGAGTCACACAAGCTAGAAGTCAGTTTTTTACCGGTTGTCGACATTGAAACACATCATGTTGTCGCATTTAAAAGTCGGCTTGAGTGGACTGATGCGATGTTCGGTGATGTCGATAGATTCGAGTTCATTCCTATCGCTGAAGAGTCACAACTGATTCGTAAATTGAACCTGTTCACCATTGAGCAAGCGTGCAAGTACGCCTCAGTCGGTGAGCTAAAAACGGTCGCAGTTAAAGTCTCTTCTAAGAACTTTGGTCATGGATTGTTCACCAAGGAAGTAGCAGGGATTCTTAACAAATATCGTCTCCCAGCACATTGTTTGGCACTAGAAGTCTTCGAGGAAATGTTGTCTAAGAAACGTTGTGTGGATGAGTTATACCAACTGGTGGAACTCGGCTGCCAAATCACCGTGGCAGACTTTGGGATGGGGCACATCTCGATATCTGAGCTTCGCGAACTACCACTACAAAAACTCAAAGTTGGCGCCCAATTGGTAGCAGAGATCGCTCAAGATCGCTCAGTCGAGCAAGTGGCGAAAGCGATTGTAAGCCTGGCTAAGGTGCTAAACATCGAGACGATTGCTGAGGGGGTAGAGACAGCGGGACAACTTGATTCTCTCAAGACCATTGGCTGTCATTATGCCTCCGGTCCTTACATCTCAGCTAATATGTAGTTAGCGCTTTTATACTTAAGTGAAACTCTGATTCATCCTCTCCGATCAATTGGCGACAGGCTATGCAACATCAAGCTTGATCTTCCTTTCTGATACTCTGCTGAGCTATTTTTATATGCTGTGCAATGATCTTGTTGCGCAATCCATTCTTGAAGAAATCTCTTCAAATGGGAATTTGAATCCATTCACGAAAAATGCATCGAAACGTTTCGATGGGGCGATCTAAGTCACACTTGAATGTCACTTGCCTCGATCTTTGCAATCTCTACGCTAGGATTGCCATCGAAACGTTTCGATGGTTGTTTTGTCAACAGCAATAGCAGCAAAGTGACTAAGAACATTCATCAAGCCCTACAGTCTCGATAAAGCCGCATGAAGCAGGTACTAATAATGAAAAAAAGCGCCCTAATTAACTCAGAACTTTCCTATTTGGTGTCAACCTTAGGGCACACCGATCAGGTGACGATTTGCGATGCAGGTCTGCCGATTGCCGATGAAGTACAACGCATCGACTTAGCGCTTACTCACGGTGTACCAGCCTTCATTGACACCGTTAAGGTCTATCTATCAGAAGCTCAGATTGAAGGTGTGATACTAGCTGAAGAATTTAAAGCGGTGAGCCCAGAGCTTCACAACGTATTGATAGCAGTAATAGAGCAAGAGCAAGCTGATAGTGGGAAAGAGATTACTGTTCGTTATGTGACTCACGAAGAGTTTAAAGCTAAAACAGTGGACTCAAGAGCAGTGGTAAGAACAGGTGAATGCACACCTTATGCGAACGTAATTTTCCAAGCGGGCGTCGTTTTTTAAGCCGCCACGATACGAGCTAAGTTCAGCGAAATATACAGGACATCTTCATGCTGCAACCAATTTTACAACTCAGCGAGATTGAAAAAGCTTTCCCGGGAGTGAAGGCTTTGGATAAAGCGAGCCTTAACGTCTACCCGGGTAAAGTGATGGCATTACTTGGCGAAAACGGTGCAGGTAAGTCTACGTTGATGAAGGTGCTGACAGGCATCTACTCGAAAGACTCTGGTGAGCTTCGTTATCAAGGCGAGGAGACTGGGTTCAAGGGACCACGAGACTCGCAACAAGCGGGTATCAGTATTATTCACCAAGAGCTCAATTTGATCCCTGAGCTAACCATTGCCGAGAATATCTTCTTAGGTCGTGAAAAGACCAATGCATTTGGACGTATTTTATGGTCGGAAATGTACGCAGAAGCCGATCGATTGCTGGCCAGACTGAATGTGAAACACAGTGCGAAAACACCTCTAGGTGAACTGAGCTTGGGCGAGCAACAGATGGTTGAAATCGCGAAAGCTCTGTCGTTTGAGTCGAAAGTTATCATCATGGACGAACCAACCGATGCACTGACAGATACGGAAACCGAATCCCTTTTCAGTGTCATTAATGAACTTCGTGAGCAAGGTTGCGGCATTGTTTACATCTCGCACCGCCTTAAAGAGATCTTTGAGATTTGTGATGACATTACCGTACTGCGTGACGGCAAGTTCATCGGTCAGCGTACCGTTGCCGAAACAGACGAGGACACCTTAATTGAGATGATGGTAGGCCGTAAGCTCGATGAGCAATACCCTCGTATTGACGCCGTCCACGGAAAACCCAGCCTTGAAGTGAAAAAACTATCTGGCCCAGGTGTTGAGAATGTGAGCTTTTCACTCGATCAAGGCGAGATCCTCGGGATTTCGGGTTTGATGGGAGCAGGGCGTACCGAGCTAATGAAAATTATCTACGGCGCACTAAAACGTCAATCCGGTGAGGTAATTCTCAATGGAAAAACGATCAATCCAGACAGTCCTCAAGAAGGCCTCGCCAATGGTATTGCTTACATTTCTGAGGATCGCAAAGGTGATGGCTTAGTTCTGGGCTTATCAGTAAAAGAGAATATGTCGATTTGTGCGTTGGAGCAGTTGTCGAAAGGCATGCAAATTCAACACAGCGAAGAAGTCATTGCGGTTGAAGACTTCATTAAGCTGCTCAACATCAAAACGCCAACACGTGATCAGATTATTGGCAATTTGTCCGGTGGTAACCAACAAAAAGTGGCGATTGCTAAAGGGCTGATGACCAAACCCAAAGTGCTCATTTTGGATGAGCCAACTCGCGGTGTCGACGTAGGCGCTAAGAAAGAAATCTATCAACTGATCAATAAATTTAAAGCAGATGGCATGAGCATCATTTTGGTGTCATCTGAAATGCCAGAAGTACTTGGCATGAGCGATCGAATTTTGGTGATGCATGAAGGGCACGTAAGCGGCGAGTTTATGGCTAAAGATGCCGACCAAGAGAAATTACTAGCATGCGCTGTCGGTAAAAATGTAAGTGAGGAAGCAGCATGAACAACAAAACCATCAACAAAGAGATGAGCGTCGAGATGGAAAACAAAAAGCCTCTTTTCAATAAAGAATGGTTGATTGAGCAAAAATCACTGATTGCGCTGATCTTCCTAATTATCGTGGTGTCTTTTCTAAACCCGAACTTTTTCACCGTCGATAATATTCTGAATATTCTCCGCCAAACCTCCGTGAATGCCATTATCGCAGTGGGTATGACTTTGGTCATCTTAACCGCAGGTATCGACTTAAGCGTGGGCTCAGTGCTCGCTCTTTGTGGCGCCTTTGCGGCCAGTTTGATAGCGATGGAAGTCCCTGTATTGATCGCTGTTCCAACCGCGCTTCTAGCGGGTGCAGCTCTTGGTGCTATCAGCGGAATTATCATTGCCAAGGGTAAGGTTCAGGCGTTTATCGCCACTTTGGTGACGATGACACTTCTACGTGGTGTCACTATGGTGTACACCGACGGTCGTCCAATTTCTACTGGCTTTACTGATACGGCTGACGCATTTGCATGGTTTGGTACAGGTTACGCTCTGGGCATCCCAGTTCCAGTTTGGATTATGGTCGTCGTATTCGCTTCAGTTTGGTATCTACTTAACCACACTCGCTTTGGTCGCTACGTTTACGCGTTAGGTGGTAACGAATCCGCGACTCGCTTGTCAGGTATCAACGTCGACAAAGTGAAGGTTGGTGTTTACGCCATCTGTGGTCTGCTTGCAGCACTAGCTGGCATTATTGTTACTTCTCGCCTGTCATCTGCTCAGCCTACCGCAGGTATGGGATACGAGCTAGATGCCATTGCCGCGGTTGTTCTTGGCGGCACCAGCTTGATGGGTGGTAAAGGTCGAATTATGGGTACGCTAATTGGTGCTCTGATCATCGGCTTCTTGAACAACGCACTTAACCTATTAGATGTTTCCTCCTACTACCAAATGATCGCAAAAGCAGTGGTTATCTTGCTTGCGGTACTGGTAGACAACAAAAACAAGTAACCTCGATTAACACTAGATTATTTACAATAACAGGCTCGACAATAAGTTGAGCCGCCCCCTACACAAAGGACTAAAACGATGAAAAAACTAGCCACTTTAATCTCTGCTGCCGTGCTATCTGCTTCTATGTCTACAGCTGCATCAGCACAAGACACGATGGCGATTGTTGTCTCTACGCTTAACAACCCGTTCTTCGTAACGATGAAAGAAGGTGCAGAAGCGAAAGCCAAGGATTTAGGTTACAACCTAATCGTTTTGGACTCGCAAAATGACCCAAGCAAAGAGCTGTCGAACATCGAAGATTTAACAGTACGTGGCGTGAAAGCAATCCTTATCAACCCAACAGATTCAGATGCAGTATCGAACGCAATCCGCATGGCTAACCGCTCGAACATCCCTGTCCTAACACTGGACCGTGGCGCTAGCCGTGGTGATGTAGTGAGCCACATCGCATCAGACAACGTGGTTGGTGGTGAAATGGCTGGTCACTACATCATGGAGAAAGTAGGCGAGAAAGCAAAAGTGATCCAACTAGAAGGTATTGCGGGTACTTCAGCAGCACGTGAGCGTGGTGAAGGTTTCATGAACTCAGTTAAAGGTTCTCAAATGGAACTCCTTGCTAGCCAACCAGCGGATTTCGACCGTACTAAAGGTCTAAACGTAATGGAAAACCTTTTAGCAGCGAACCCAGATGTACAAGCGGTATTCGCACAGAACGACGAAATGGCACTGGGTGCACTTCGCGCAGTTCAAGCAGCGGGGAAAGACGTGATGATCGTTGGTTTCGATGGCACTGAAGATGGCATGGCAGCGGTGAAACGCGGCAAACTAGCAGCAACCATCGCACAGCAACCAGACATGATCGGTGCACTAGGTGTAGAAACGGCTGACAAAGTACTGAAAGGCGAAACAGTAGAAGAGTACATCCCAGTACCTCTAAAAGTAGTCGCTGAGTAATCGGCGAAGCGAAGAAAGGCGCCAGCCTAATGTTCCTCCCCTTACTAAGGGGAGGGACTATCAAGGTAGCTACGCATCGACTGAAAACATCCAAATACCTTCGGCTTGCCACTCCGAGGCAACCCCAAGTTATCTATCAAACTGATACTAAAAAATCAGTAACAAACAAAAGAGTTAAAGGAACAAAGTATGAATAAACTCATTGTGCTGGGTAGTGTGAATGCAGACCACGTTCTGCAAGTTCCTTCTTTCCCTCGTCCCGGCGAAACGCTACATGGTGCTAATTACCAAGTCATTCCCGGTGGCAAAGGGGCGAACCAAGCCGTTGCTGCCGCAAGATTAGGTGGTGATACCGGTTTTATCGCCTGTGTAGGCGATGATGCATTTGGTATTAATATTCGCGAAGCATTCAAAGCTGATGGTATCAACATCGCGGGTGTTCAATTAGAGCCAGGCACGCCGACCGGTATTGCCATGATTCAAGTAGCAGAAAGCGGTGAGAACAGTATCTGCATTTCGGCAGAAGCCAACGCTAAGCTCACGACAGCACGTGTCGAGCCCCACAAGGGGTTGATCGAAGGAGCAAACTACCTGCTAACCCAATTAGAAACGCCAATTGAAGGCATCGAATACGCAGCGAAAATTGCAAAGGCGTCGAAAACAAACGTCGTCCTCAATCCAGCACCGGCTAGAGAGCTTCCTGACTCATTACTATGCTGTGTCGATGTGATTACGCCGAATGAAACTGAGGCAGAGGTTCTAACCGGAATAACGGTCAACGATGACGAATCTGCACAAGAAGCGGCAAACGCTCTGCATCGTAAGGGCATTGAAATTGTCATGATCACTTTAGGCTCGAAAGGTGTATGGCTTAGCCAAAATGGTCGTGGTGCGCGAATTCCGGGCTTTAAAGTTGAAGCAACGGACACCACAGCCGCAGGTGATACTTTTAACGGCGCTTTGGTGATAGGGTTAATTGAAGGTAAGTCTATCGAAGAGGCGATTGTATTTGCTCATGCAGCAGCGGCTATCTCAGTGACTCGATTTGGTGCACAGACTTCCATTCCAACGCTAGATGAAGTACAACAGTTTTTAGATCAGCAAGCCTAAGTTGAGAAACTAACGCGCTCAATTACAAGAAGAAGCAGTGGAGACCCTTGCCCAATGGCAACGATGAAGGACATAGCAAGACTCGCGGGTGTGTCAACCTCGACCGTAAGTCATGTCATCAATAAAACGCGATTCGTTAGTGAAGAGATTTCTGAGCGTGTTAACAGTGCAGCGAAGGAGCTCAACTACGCGCCTTCTGCATTGGCACGCAGCTTAAAAATGAATCGTACACGAACAATTGGAATGTTAGTGACTACCTCAACCAACCCATTCTTTGGTGAAGTAGTAAAAGGGGTCGAACGCAGTTGTTATCGTCAAAACTACAACCTCATCCTTTGTAATACCGAAGGTGATACTGAGCGCATGAAAGCCTCTATCGATACCTTGCTACAAAAGCGTGTCGATGGTCTGATTCTAATGTGCTCAACCCTTGAAGGGGAGAAGCTGGATATTTTTGACCAGTACCCATCCATTCCCGTAGTTGTAATGGATTGGGGACCAATGCATTTTGAAAGCGACAAGATCCAAGACAACTCGTTTCTTGGTGGTTATCTTGCCACTAAGCACTTAATTGAAAGCGGCCACAAAGAGATTGGCTGTATCACTGGGCCTTTGAATCGCCACCAAGCGCTCATGCGTTATGAGGGGTACAAAAAGGCATTGAAAGAACATCATATTGCTATTAGTCCAGGCTGGATTGTTGAGTCGGACTTTGAATGTGATGGCGGTGCGAAATCGTTAGAGGTGTTAATGAGCAGAGGCGCACTACCAACGTCGCTGTTTATTTGTAATGACATGATGGCCATGGGAGCTATCAATGTTGCCCATGAAAAAGGGATACATGTTCCTAACGATCTTTCGATCATTGGTTACGATGATATCCACATTGCCAAGTTCATGTCACCGTCTCTTACTACGATACATCAACCCAAGTATCGCTTAGGAAAAGCGGCCGTTGAAACTTTGCTTGCGAAAATTGAAAAAACCAGTCTTGCTGCAGATGTCGTGCAACTAGAGCCCTCGCTCGTCGTACGTGGCAGTGTCAAAAACCTTAAATAGTGTTTTGTGCGCAGCCTCTATTGAGGCTGAGCAACGCGAAAACCACGAACAATATTACTAAACGTCACCAACGCAAATAGCGTGATCACAATCGCTATCCAAGGCAGTGAAGGTAGCACCAGTCCCATACTTAGAGAAAAGCGATTGCGAAGAACCCAAGATAGTATGTCATTGAAGAGTACTTTGGCTATCGTTTGCCAATATCCATAGGTTATTTAGGGTAAATCTAAATGAATCAGACTATATCATAAGGTTATTGGGCTTTATCAGGCGATCTTCGTATCATGACATCAACAATATCACGCATCATTGCACGGAGTAGGATTGACGATGGGCGAACCAAAATCATCAGAGACACTAAACTCGATTGCCGACATGGATGAGTTTGCAAACACAGCAAGCTATTCGCTACTAGAGACGCTGAATGCGGATCCCGACGCAACCGATAGTGGTGAAGACTACTGGCCGCGACAAGTGTTCTCGGGTCACTATGTTCCAGTGAAACCAACACCTATCGGAAATCCGGTCTACGTTAGCCACAGTACCAGCCTATTTACCGAACTAGGAATTGACCCGGCACTGGCGCGACACAAACAGTTTGAAGCGATGTTCTCGGGTGATTTGTCCGGCGTACCTGCTCCAATGAAGCCCTATGGCTGGGCAACGGGTTACGCACTTTCCATTTATGGCACCGAGTATAACCAGCAGTGTCCTTTCAAAACGGGTAATGGCTATGGTGATGGTCGAGCTCTATCGATATTTGAAGGTGTACTTAATGGCAAGCGATGGGAAATGCAACTCAAAGGTGGCGGTACTACCCCTTATTGCCGGGGCGCAGATGGTAGAGCAGTATTACGTTCCAGCGTGCGTGAGTTTTTAGCTCAAGAATTCATGCATGCACTCGGCATTCCTTCTACCCGTTCCTTGTGCTTATTTGCATCACAATCAGATACTGTTGACCGACCTTGGTATCGTGAGGGCTCACACTCTGAAAATCCTGATACTATGGTTTCGAACCCTGTTGCTATTACGACCCGAGTTGCCTCTTCCTTTTTGCGAGTTGGACAGATTGAGTTGTTCGCTCGCCGAGCGCGTAGCCAAGCCTATCCAACAGCGATGCAAGAGCTTGAACAGATAGTTAAGCACGCGATAGAACGAGAATATTCACAACAGATAGACCCATGCCTACCTCTGCATGAGAAAGTACTCGCACTTGCCACAGAGTTTAGAGAGCGTTTGACCACATTAGTAACACACTGGATGCGCGTTGGTTTCTGCCAAGGCAATTTCAACAGTGACAACTGTGCTGTTGGTGGATTTACTCTCGACTATGGTCCATTCGGTTTTTGTGAGCGCTTCGAACCATATTTTCAGCCTTGGACTGGTGGCGGGCGCCATTTCTCGTTCTTTAATCAGCCTTTAGCAGCAGAGAAAAACTTCGAGTCCTTTTGTTCTGCATTGATGCCACTCATCGCTTCAGACGAAGCAGCGGTAGAAAAACTTGGCTTAATTCAGGATGAATTTTCGACAGTGATGCAAACGAAACTCACTGATATGTGGTCGAGAAAGCTAGGTCTTGAAGAGTTTGATAGCGACTTACTGCAAAACCTTTTTAAACTCATGATGATGACGCACGTTGATTACACGATTTTCTTCCGAGAACTGTCGACACTACCTGACAATGCCTCTGCGCTTACGGCAAGCTTTTATACCGAGCCTGATGAAAAGGTCATGTTCGAGTGGCAAGCTTGGCTGAATGAATGGCGTGAAAAACTGCCATCTTCAAACCCAAGGGAAGACATCGTGTCAAAAATGAAACAGGTTAATCCCAAGTACACATGGCGAGAATGGCTAGTAGTACCGGCTTATAAGCAAGCAGAGTTAGGCGACTATGCGCTTATTCATGAAGTACAGAAGGTCTTCTCTAAACCATATGATGTGCAAGGGGGAGAAGTCGAAAATAAGCATTATCAACGTCGCCCGTTGGCGTTGTTCGACGTGGGTGGGGTGACACATTATAGTTGTTCGTCGTAGTTGTTCGGTTGCTGTAATCACTACTTAAAGTACAGCTATCTATTAATCCAGTAATTATGGTGGTCACAAAAAATAGTATAGAACGCACGACTAAATGGCTTAGTACTCATTAAAATCAGCTAAAATTCAAGTTAACAGGTGGCGCCTAAAGCATCACTTGAGCTTGTGCGTTTAATTTACAATCAATAGTTTGCCTTACGCTATCTTATAAAAATTAACGACTTAGCATCACCTATAAGGGAATTGCCTATGTAATGGGTTGTATTATTTCGTTGTTCGTTAGGTGTGGAGTTCATGTCTCATTTATCATGGTGTAATCTCTGTAAAAGTTGACACTTATCAAGGAAAGGTAAAATTTGTGCAAAAAACAGGACGTGACTTTAAAGATAGGTTAAGGCATACCATCCTATTCGAATCGATATTATTAGCAGTTGCGACCCCAATACTAGCGCTAGTAGGTCATAAAGGTGTTCAGGCGGCAGCATTGTCAGCCATTTTCTTATCAATTATTGCAATGGTTTGGAACTTTGCTTTCAATCTTATTTTTGACTTTTTCATGGTCAAGAGAACAGGGGTTGTTGCAAAGTCTCGGAGACACCGTATATTAAACGCACTTCTATTCGAATTAGGATTATTGGCTCTATCCTTACCCGTTATTGCGTACACACTTCAAATTTCTATTTTGCAAGCTCTTATTGTTGATATAGGGTTTGTCATTTTCGCCTTATTCTACAGTTACATATTCAATTACATATATGACAGACTATTTCCTACTGGCGAGACATTACAAAATATGAACAACAAATCATCCTTTGTGTAATGCTCGTAGTCTAGT
Source organism: Vibrio sp. CB1-5 (assembly GCF_059412285.1). Classification (NCBI taxonomy): domain Bacteria; kingdom Pseudomonadati; phylum Pseudomonadota; class Gammaproteobacteria; order Vibrionales; family Vibrionaceae; genus Vibrio; species Vibrio sp. CB1-5. The sequence goes on from NZ_JBJHPB010000018.1 coordinate 17,417, forward strand.
AGCTCGTCATTATTGAGCTTTGACTACGCGATGGGAACTTGTATGTGAATACTGTTTGCAAATAATTAACCTTAGTCACTATATAATGAAGCCCAGCTTACTAAACTGGGCTTCATCATTACCTACTTACCACCAATACTCAACCGAGCAAACCTCACATCTGGTGCAAAGAAAGTTCGGCTGTCATTAATCAGTTGGCTATCACCCACCGCATCCACTTCTTGCAGCATTTTGTAGAAGTTACCCGCAACCGTAATACCACGTACTGGTTGGATTCTTACTCCGTCACGACATAAGAAGCCGCTAGCGCCAAACGAGAAGTCACCGCTGACTGGATCGGCACCAGAATGGACGCCTTGCAACTCAACAAGCTCCAGATATTCACCTGCTTTAACTTCACTAGTATTGCTTAAGCCAGTAGCGATCACTTTATGGTTGGCAGAAACATCTAGGCTGGATTTCGCGCCTCGAGCAGCGCTGGCGGTTGATACTGCACCCAGGTAGCTTGCGGTGTGACTATTATGCAATAACGTATTGAGCTTTCCGCCCGAGATAAGCACATTGTCTTGGGTCGCAAAACCTTCGCTGTCGAAGCTGGTGATTGCCATGCCGTTTGGCATATACGCCATATCGGTTAGAGTAATCAGCTCACTGGCAATTGACTCGCCTATCTTGTTTCCAAGTGGCGTGACGCCTTTCATGGCACTAACACCAGAGAATGCACTGCCAAAGGCGCCGAATAGGCTGCTGAGCGCGTTGATATTGAAAATAGCCGAATACTCACCAGTAGTAACCGGTGCGCCATCGAGTAAATCTCGCGCTAGGTTATAGCCTTGCTCGATACAGTAGTTCGGGTTCAGTTCATCAAAGCTGCGACCCACCGAGACTTTACCCGCCATAGATTGCTTGCCGTCTTTCTCAAATAGCGTGTACGCGTAACAGCTAAATGAGCGCTCAAAATGCTGGCAAAGTGTCCCTTGCGTGTTGGCGAGAATAAGCTGACTCTCTCCATCGGCATATCCGTTGTAGGGTGCGCTCGACGCGTGGGGAAGGGAAACAACCCCTTGCTCTAATGCAAGTGATAGCTCAATCTTCTCATCGGCAGAAGTGGTATCTTGCTGAGCAATCTCTGCGACATCTGTGATCAGTTTACTGTCGACACAGCTGATGGTTTGATACTCGTCTTGTTTAGAGAAACGTGTACTTTGTAGAGCGTTAGTGAGCATCAAATCTAAGCTTGTAGACTCTAACGATTCTGAGTAGCTGGTGGCAATGCGCGCATCTTTGACAACGCGAACCCCAAGGACTTGGCTTGAGCTTACTTTGTACTCATCCAGTTGACCTTGGTTCGCTTTCAAGGAAAAGCTGTTGCTACGATTAACGATGACATCGGCTTCAGCACCTTGGCGCTTGGCTTCTGAAAGGACGTAATCGACGGCATCAAGAAGTTGTTTGTCTCGGCTCATTAGTTACCACCTCCCACAAGAATGTTATCGACTTTCAGCGAAGGCTGACCTACCGTTGTCGGCACTGCACCGCTTACAGAGCCACACATGCCTGGGGCAAGTGCCATATCTTTACCAACCATGCTGATTTCTTTGAGCACCTTTGGGCCAGTGCTAATCAGCGTTGCGGTTTTGAGAGGTTTGGTGATTTTGCCGTTTTCAATCAAGTAGGCTTCACGCACGGCAAAGTTAAATTCGCCTGTACCTGGCTGTACTGAGCCGCCGCCCATTTTCTTAGCGTAAATACCACGTTCAACGCCCGCCAACATGTCATCAAGAGAATGTTCTCCTGCTTCAATGAAGGTATTACGCATACGTGACGTAGGCGCAAACTTGTAGTTTTGGCGACGACCAGAGCCCGTTGGTTCAAAGCCGGTCTTCATTCCGCCCATTTTGTCGACCATAAAGCTGGTCAGTTTGCCGTCTTTGATGAGTTGTGTTCGCTGAGTGGCCATGCCTTCGTCGTCAACATGGATAGAGCCCCATTCATTAGTCATAGTGCCATCATCAACGGCACTTACTGCTGTATGAGCGATCATCTCGCCCATTTTGTCATGGAACACAGAAGCCTTTTTAGCCACTGATGTTGTTTCAAGTAGGTGACCACACGCTTCGTGGAAGATAACGCCGCCAAAGCCATTGCCAATGACTACGGGCATTTCGCCGGAAGGGCACGTATCTGCGCCGAGTTTAACCAATGCTTGCTGGGCAATGATTTGGCCTAGCTCTTGAGCATCAATCTGTTCGCTAAATTCCCAGCCTGACAGTGCGCCGGGGCCTTCTGAGCCAGAGGATTGCTCGTTGCCCTTTTGAGCAACAGTGTTACCAGACACGCGAATATAGTGGCGCGTGTCATCAACATGTAGACCTTCAGAATTGAAAATGGAAACCTGCTGCTCGCGCTGCAGAACATTGCCAATAAACTGAGAGATGAATTCGCTTTCGGCGCGCGCCGCTGCATCGATTTTAAGTAGGAAGGCGATTTTAGAATCTAGGTTGGCGTCTTTACTAAGCGGTAAACGGCAATCATGCTGGATAGGGTAGCGATTAAGATTAAGCGCACCCGCCGTCGCTATTTGCTCACGTTTGTCTTTTGCTGCTAGCAATGAGGTAACACGCTTTAGTTCGCTTTCATCGGAGTTGTTGGTGTAGCCGTAAAGCACTTTGTGTCCGAAGAAGAGGCGGATACCGATACCGAAATCGATGCCTGAGTTCACTTTGTCCACTTCGCCAGACGCGATTTGGACCGAATTAGTCTGATGGTGCTCGACGAATAGCTCAGCAAAATCTGCCCCTAGGAATAGGGCGTGGTCAATCACTGCTTTCGCCGTTACAGAATTAAGCATGAAATCTCCTTGCTCGTGGAACGTCCGAGAGCCTCAGTGAAAGCTGAGGCATATCAGAATATTAACATTTATAGAACAAATGGCGAGCACAGAATGTGCTCGAAATTAACCGCTGAAGCCAAAGCGCTTCTTGAACAAATCAAAAAGCTTGCGGTTTTGAATGGCTAGGTTTGAGGAAGGTGGGCGCTTTAACCTAAATGCCTTTTTGGTATTGTTGGTTGCTGGTGTTCTGGATCAGGTTGCCAACGATATCGCGCTCGTCCTCAAGAAGTAGCGCTTTGAATGCGTTAATGATCTCAAGTTTGCTACCGCCCACTTTTGTTTCCGTCTGAATATCTCTTAGGTCGATAAGAACATCGGTAATAAGGTCGCGATGGTCAGCCAGCACATCTAGGTTCAGAATATTGTGCTCGCTGTAGAGACTGTTGTGCGAGCCTTTTTGCTTTTGAACCACATAAGGGTTGTCTTTGAGGTTGATGATAGACGTACGTTTACTGCAGCGTCTCAAGCAGCCTTTGTTGACTTTGATTTTCTTGCAACCTTCCGTTTGTTGGAACAAACACTGGCGACTAGTCAGCAACGTATTCGGATGGTACACGCTATAGAACGTGCGCATGCCACTTGGTCTTCGAATGTAGCGGAGTTGTTTGTTACTCAGTTCATTAGATAGGAATGCTCCCGCGGCAGAGTACTCTTCTTGAAGGCATTTCAATGTGTACGAGTTGGTGCTGTTCATTTGCGGACCAGCTACCCAATCTAACCCTAGCGTTTGAGCGTGGAAACCGACACCTGAGTTATTCGTAATAAGTAGTGTTGGTTTAATGGTTTCTAAGAAGACTGTAGCGGCCTCAAAATCATCGCCGATGAGAATGGCCGGGAACCAAGGCTTTAGATTAGGGTTAGATTCAAAAAGCGAAATCATAGCGGGCAACTCGGCACTGAATCCCATAGGTAGCTGAAAATAGACCTCAACATCTGATTCCAAACTCAGAATTGCATCTTCAGGACTTGAAACTAACACCGATAGTGGTTTTTGGCCGCTTAGCTCTGGGTTTTGCGCTAACTTTTCTAACTCTGGCGCTTCAATCGAGCCTTTCAAACTTGCTGATGGACGGTCAGCATTGATATCCATGGCTGCGATTTTTGCGTCAACGTGCTGGATGATATCGGTTTTTTTGTCGTAAAGACGTTGCTTAACGACTTGAACTTGCTCAGTACTGGTACATTGATACACCTTAGAGAAATGGGTAACCGCGTTGTCTCTTGGGTTATCGATATACATGCTTTTGCCGTATTCACCTTGTAAGAAACCATTAGAGAAATCACGGTTAAATACGGTGTAAAGCTCGCTGGTATCTTCTGAAAGCGTTTCACCTTCACACAAGCGGTCTATTTGCTTGCGCCAGTTGTCCACAACGGTATAAACGTAATGCGGTTTTTTGATGCGCCCTTCGACTTTTAGTGAATAGACACCTGCATCGGCAAGCGCTTGAAGATCGCCAAATGCTGAGTTGTCTTTTAGGTTTAGTGGGTAGTCATAACCTTGCTTGGTGGTTTGGTATTGCTCACGGCACGGTTGACTACAGCGACCACGGTTACCAGAGGCGCCATTGCGCGCCGAGCTGATATAGCAAAGCCCAGAGAATCCGATGCAGTATGAACCATGAACAAATACTTCCATTAACACATCGTGTTGATGCCCAAAATGAGCGAGATGAGCAATTTCATCAATGTTAAGCTCACGAGACAGGTTAACGCGGCTGGCAGTCATCTGTTTGAGAAACTCGATTTGCCCAGTATTGTGAGTGTTAAGCTGCGTTGAAGCATGAACATCTAAGCTTGGGAAGTGGCGTTTCACCAAATACGCTAAACCAAGATCCTGAACGATAACGCCATCAATATCGGTATTGACCAACTGAGCCAGTAGGCGCATCACAGCGGCAATTTCACTTTCTAAGATTAGTACATTAAGCGTCAGAAACACTTGACACTGATTGGCATGAGCAAGCTCAAGAACGCCTGCAAGGTTGTCTAGTGTTAAGTTCGCTGCACGGTTTCGCGCATTGAAACGATCCAATCCACAGTACACCGCATCTGCACCCGCTGCGATCGCTGCTTTGATTGACTCTACATCACCACCCGGTGCCAACAATTCAAACTGATCTCTTGTCACAACCATACCCTTAGAAAAAATGAGGGCGTAGTCTACAGTAATTTTCGACAGATTTCGTCTCAAATTGACGTCAGCCGATATCAATGTAATGAGAGTTGGAAAGAGTTTTGATTTGGAAGAAGAAAGGAAGGCGCCTCATCATAGGGTTACTTTGGTGAGGCGGTCGTTGATTATGACGTTTCTTTCATCGCAGATACGACGGACGGATCATTCAGTAGATTAAACAGCAAGCTTTTGGCTGATGAGCGCTGAGAATCAGAGAGCTTCTTGCTTGGGTTCTCACGCGTTTGAGTCAGGATGTTTTTAACGAATCGGCTGTTGGTACCTGACAGCTCATATACAAAGCGCAAGGTATTCATCAATTCATCTTGGGGTAGGCTGTATACAGCCATCTCACAGCTAAGACCATCCATAGCGAGTAGGTTATTCACGACCTCGCGTCGCTCAGCATTAAACTTTTCTTTGGCAATGTGGCCGTCGATCAGGGCCTGTACACGGTCTGCAATTGCAACGGGTACTTCCATGGTTTTTGTTTCTTGATTCATCGCTGAATCTACTCCTTCGACTGGGATGTATTGGGCAATAGGTCTAGGCATAAAGATAGAGTCGATACCACAATAGACAGACCTTGTTAAAACTACGCAGGTGCATAACCAAGTAATCTGTGTAAGGAGGTTACTTGGATTTAACCTTCATCATGACAGAAAAGTATGACTATTTGTAGTGTAACCCACATTTGGTTGTGCGAAGTGAGAAGTGTTGAGGTCGATAGAGGGTAGAGAAATAGTACGTAGGGTGCGGGTAGCCCCTACGTACTAATAGCTTTCTTCACGATTGGCTTAGTAAAGTAAGCTAGGTAGCCAAAGTGATAGGCTTGGGATGAACAGTAGTAGTGCTAAGCGCACGATATCGACGCACCAAAACGGTGTCACCCCTTTAAAAATAGTACTGGTCTTGATGTCCTTGATGACACCTTTTAGAACGAATATGTTCAGCCCAACGGGAGGGGTGATCAGACTAATTTCCGTGACAACAACGACGATAATACCAAACCATACGAGATCAAACCCTAGGCTCTCTACAAGTGGGTAGAAAACGGGAATGGTGAGTAGCAACATTGATAAGCTTTCAAAAACGGTGCCCATCAAAATATACACACATAAAATCATCAACATAATGATGATAGGTTCTGTTCCCCAAGAACTGACGAACTGAACCAACTCACTCGGGAGTCCAGCTCTGTTAACAAAGTTGGAGTAGATGAGTGCGCCAATCACAACGCCAAATAGCATGGTACTCGTTCGAGCGGTGTCTATAAGTACATCATGGAGTATTCGCCAACTAAGTGCTCGGCGCGAAAGGGCAATCACAAATGCACCAAATGCCCCCACACCTGCCGCTTCTGTAGGGGTAAATACACCACCGTAGATTCCGCCCATGACTAAGGCAAATAGGCCTAGTATGGAGGACACGGAGCGCAAAGCTTGCCAACGCTCACGGCGTGACAGTTTATCCCCACACGGCCCAGCTTTTGGGTTTCTCCATACCACAAAGCGGGTTGCCATGATGTAGAGCAGAATGCCCATTAGGCCCGGAATAAAGCCCGCCGCAAACAGATCACGGACACTTTGCTCGGTGAGCACGGCGTAGATGATCAGAATTACACTAGGGGGGATCAAAATACCCAAAGTGCCGCCTGCCGCAATGGATGCTGCCGCAAGTCCATCTGAATAACCGTATTTGCGCATCGATGGCATCGCTACTTGAGCCATAGTGGCTGACGTGGCCAGACTTGAGCCTGAAATCGCAGAAAAGCCACCACATGCAGCAACCGTTGCCATCGCAAGCCCACCTTTTCGGTGTCCCAAAAATGCGTAGCAAGCGCGGTAAAGCTCTTGTGATAGACCGGCTTTAGTGATGAGGTTTCCCATCAAAATAAACATTGGGATGACAGACAGCCCATAATCTTGCGCGGTGTCGATAAGGCGTTTTGCACTGATTGATAGGGCACTGTTAAAGTTCCAGTCTCCAAGAGCAGCATAGCCAAAAAAGCCTACGACCCCCATGGCAAAAGCGATAGGCATTCGAAGCAAGATCAGGCACAGCAGTGCAGCAAATCCTAGCAGAGTAATGATCATTGTGGGCTTCCTTGCGTCGGATAATGTTTGTCAAAAAGGTGAGTCAAAATGAGAACTACACAAGTAATAGCGGTTAACCAACAGGTGATCGCCAGAAAGTAGATCAGGGAGTAGATGGGAAGCTCCAAATACTCACTCACTTCTTCATAACGATGGGAGCGTGTCGCTAACTGCCAGACTTTGTTGCCAATAGCGAACAAGCTAAGGGCAATGGCGATATTGAACAGGACATCGCGAAGCGAACGTACCCGGTGGTTCATCAAACCCTCCATAAGATCGACACTGATGTGCTCTTTGCGCCAGGTGACTAACGGTAACGAGGTAAAAATGAGGCTTCCTAATAATAACTCGGTAAGCTCAACGCTCCCGACAAGTGGGCTAGAAAATACATAGCGCCCAACCACATCGACGCATGTGACTGACATAAGCGCGAGGAGTTGCAGGCAAGCAAGAAATCCAAGTAAGTGATAAAGATACTGGGCTAAGTGTTCCCAGTATCGAAATAGTGTTTTAAGCATGATAATAATCGCTACGATCTATGGTAATTCGAGTGGCTGATAGAGTTCTGCTTCTTGACGAAATGCATGCAATGCGGTTTTGGCATCAACACCTCGACGGTTAGCTTTTTTAATCCATTCTTCATCCATACCCTCGGTGATTTTTTCGAAGTAAGCGATATCTGAATCAGTGGCTTCGACGACAGTACTGCCAGTGGCACGGATGTCTGCTTCTCCTATATCATCGGCGGTTGCCCATGCGCGACCAGCCAGTGCAGACAGTTTTTCTCCTGACACTTGACGGATCGCTTGTCTGTCTTCCTCGCTTAGGCTGGACATGAAATCGGGACTCAAGAACATGCCAAATGAGCCAAGATACATGCCGTGCGGCATCTTAATGGTATAAGGTGCTACCTCTTTGTAGCGGCCGACACGCATATAGTCCATTTGCATGAAGATGCCGTCTGCCACACCTTGTGCGAGCAACTCGTATGCTTTAGTTGCTGGTGCATTGACGCCTGTGACGCCAAGGCGTTTACCGATCTCAGTGGAAACGCCTCCGCCAATACGAATTTTCAGTCCTTTCACAGATTCCAATGAATCGACTGGCTGACGCAAGTGGATGTGCCCAGGACCATGGACGAAGAGCGCAGCAAGCTCAACACCATCGTTCTCACCCGACTTGGCAAAATACTCCTGATTGATGCGCCAATGTGCGACAGATACGGCTTCCGCACCTGCTTTAACCCCTGGAAGCTCCACCATTTGTGGAAGTTGGAAGCGCCCTGGGATATAGCCATGGAATGTCCACGCCGCATCGACAGCCCCGTCTTCGACCAGGTCGACTAAACTCTTGGGGTGTCCCATGTTGTATTCGATCTTAACGGTGACTCGTCCGTCAGTTGCTTGTTCAATCCACTCACCCCAAGTAGGGATGACATCAGCGTTCATTGTATGGTTTGGGCTTAACCATGTGCCGACACGCAATTGCTTACTGTCGGCCAGTGCTGAAAAAGAGGGTAAGGCGGCAAGAGAGACCAAACTAAGGGCTCGTAAAAGGTTTGTTGTTTTCATTGTAATGTCCTGTTTTGTCACTAAAAAAGAAAGTGAGAAAACAACATTGCACAAGAACTGTGCAACCGCATTACTAAATAGGGTTACGTAGTGGGTAGTTTGTTGCCAAGGTGTGATCGTGGTTTAACATTTATGAAACATGCGCGTATGCAACAAGATAAGAGAGCGAGGTGAGTGGATTCATTGACAGTCGAGAGTGACAGGCATGCTGTGACTCTCGACTGCAAATATGGACGAATTAATTGGCCACTACAGGCTGATAGCGTCCAGGTTTATGGTTCATCGCCAAAATAAGGTTGGTGGCAATTGCGCCTAGTATGGAGAGTCCAATTAGGTAGATATCGACGACAAAGAGTGACAGAACGACGATTGAACAATCTAAGCCCATTTGCACCTTGCCAGCACGGATCCCGAATCGTTCCTGAAGAAACAGCGCCAGAATATTGAATCCGCCTAAGCTCATCTTGTGTCTAAAAATCACCAACATTCCCATGCCAATCAGTCCACCACCCAGTAGCGCCGCGTAAATCGGTTCGATGTGAGAAATCTGAATAACGTGATGCAAATGATCTACCGCAAACGAGACGATGCTTACCGCAATGAACGTATTGATGGTGAACTGCCAACCCATACGAGTGACCGACAAAATATAAAATGGCAGGTTAAGTGCGAAGAAAACCTGACCAAAACTCAGAGCTGTGATTTTGGTGATAAACAGGGCTAAACCAGCAGTGCCGCCAGTTAGGAGGCCAACTTGGTTGAAGAAGATTACGCCAAGAGACACCAAAGCACTACCAAGCGTGAGGGCGAGCAAATTCTCGCGCAGGCTATGATCTTTATCCATAAAGAAAATTCCGATTTCAAAAACGCCAAAAATAGCGTGTTACAACAAGTGATTTGCCGCGATGTTAGCTTTGTATGGATACTTATGTCGATAATGTGGTGGATTTTCGATTTTTATTGAGTGTTTAGTCAGATTTACACATGGGTCGCAATGTGAGTGAATGGGGCGGAGCTGAAGGAGCTATTAACGCCTTCTTGCTTCAAGCTCCATACTTCGAAGAATGTAGTCCGTCATCCAAGCGGTGGCGAGTAGACACATCCATACGACGACAACTTGATGAGGCACTTCGACTCTTGACCAAACAACGAGAGTTGCAAAGCCTACCGCTGGTACTGTCCAATAGATGAGCTTGTTCCAGCGAATGCCTTTGAGCTCGGACAAGCTTTCCAGTGAAGCAATAATGCCAGTAATGGATAGCGCGACGACAATGGTGTACGCCTGATCCGCGAACCACAGCGGTAAGATAAGCGCCAGTACCCACCAATTTTGTTTACGAGACGTGTTTTTGCGCCTTGCAGCCCACCAAATAATACAAATTGAAATCATCTGAACTAGGGTAACGAGTGGCGAACCATCTATTGTGCCAAGCATCTGACTCACCATGATACCAGCTTGTAAAGCACTGACTATCGCTGCGGTAATGATTCTGACATTGCGATTGCTACGCTTTGAAAATGCCACAAAAAGTAAAGGGAATAGAGTCCACTGAGTCACAGAAAGAGAGATGGATTGATGGGGCAGAGTGAGTCCGTAGCATAACATACCTGCAAGCAATACTAGCCCGCTGGCTCCTTTGCGCGGTAGCACCCATAGAGCAGGAATGGCTAACGCCAAAACGGAGATATCACCGTCACTCACGCCAATCGCTTTGGCACAAGTAATGGCCAATAAAGTTGTAATGACAAAATGCAAACTAGAAACCATCATAACCCTCTCAATCAAGAAGCCAATAACGTTAGGCTAAAGCGTTAGTCACAGAACTATTGCTACAAGAGCAAAGCCAAAAAACAAAGTGTTTCGCTTGAGCTCGCAAGCAGAACTAGAACCCAACCAAAGAGGCTGGGTTCTAGTTATCAGCGGTTAAATTGAGAACGCTGAGTAGAGCACACCAAGCGTACCGAGTGTGAAAATAAGCAATACGATCTTGCTAGACATTCCACCTTTGTTCTCTGTCGCTTTACCAAATAGGCCGAACACTAAAGGGTGTACCAAGAATGGTGTGGCGAAGATAAAGGTGATCATGCTTGCCGCACTATCGCCAAACATTCCACCTTGCGTTGCTGCGAATAAGCCGAAGTGAGACAGACCCGAAGCCGCTGCCATTGATGCGTGCTCTATAGGCATACCTGCGAAGTGGAGAATCGTGAAGCTGCCGAATACCGCAACAATTTGCCAGCCGAACGAGAACTGCATCAGTCCTTTCACTTCAACTGCGTGGTCGCCATTGGCTTTGCGAAGGTTCTGGGTCGCAAGATAAACACAAGCCAAGCCAGCAATCACAAGAGGCAGAGTCCAACCAACAAGCAACGCGCCACGCTCTGCACTTGCCGCAAGGATCGTAAATACAAAGATATGACCAAGGAATGGAATATTGATCATGATTGGCGCTCGCGCCGCTGCCGTGTAGCCAAAGTCACCCGCTGTACATGCGCCCGTTAAGCCAGAGTGTGACAAGCCACCTGCCATCCCAGGAGCTAAGTTACGAACATGGTTCGCTTTAGCTAGGAAGATAAGGATAGTCAGACCACCAAACATCCAGAACATTTGTCCCGCAAAGCCATAAACGATCACGCTTTGTAGACCTGGAATGCTGAACGCTTCCAACATGTGCGAGCCACCAACCAAGAAGGTACCGGTTAGTAGCACTGGGATGCCTGCGAACAGTAGTGAATTCAGTGTTGGGCCTGCTTTCCATTTAGGTAACAGCATGCCTAACCCCGAGGAAATGATCATCGCAAAGAAGATTTGCGGTAAACCAATCACACTGGCGACAAGGTGAGAAAGCCTTAGTGACAGCATCATAATGATAACAATGGTAAGAATCTCTACAGCACCTTTGGCCAAATAAGTGCGCATCTTAGCGACTTCTTTTTTGCTATCGATGAAGATGATAGCAGCACCAATACATAGGTACGCCATCGCTAAATAAGAATCACCCATTGGGTTGGCGCCACTTCGACCTGTCAGTAGTGCCGAGATCATTTCAATGCCCATCAGCAAAACGAACGCTCGAATGATGTACACGAACTGGGTGCTTGTCGTGCCAAAAAACACTTCATTCTTTGCGGGAACGGCTAACACATCGACGTGGCCTGTTTGCTTGGACAGCAATCGACGGATCTCTTGCCCACCGACAAAGAATGTCGCGATGAGTGCAATAACGGTAGTTTGGCTTAATAAGACGATAGCGGGGAACTCTTGAAGCCCCGGTTGAGCAAGCCCGGTTTTTACAAACAAGGTACCCATAAGTAGACCAAGTACAACAATGACGAGAACCGCCGAGTACTTAGTATTTGCGACAATGGTTCTTGAAAGTAGAACCATGATGACCACAGTCACCATTGAAAACAATAAATGATTAAACGAAATCAGATACGAAAAGTGTTCCATTAATTACACCAGATAAGTCTTTGAAAATGGCGACATTAGCCAGCCATAAATTTATGGTGGCGATCCTATAAGAATTCATAGGAGCCATGTACTTCAAAAATGTAACGGCTGAAACACTTAATCATACAAATAGAAAGTGAAGGTATTTCTTGAATCGTATTTTATTTGCAGTGTTTATGAAAAGCTTATATAAATCAGAGGATAATATGATTCATCTATTTTTTTCGTATTCTGGGGACTTCTGTTTTTTCGAGGTTTTTGCTCGATATAACGGTTGAATCCACACCCTAATCATGGTCTTGGTTTGACGTCTCACGATTAGCCAATCACAATGAAGCAAAGCTTAATTAACGTGGAGCGCTATGAATTTTCTAGCCCACCTACATATCGCTGAACACTGTGACAGTAATCTATTGGGAAACTTGCTTGGAGATTTTGTTAAAGGCGATCCAACGAAAGTCTACGAGGACAATGTTGCCCAAGGCATTATGCTGCATCGATTTGTTGACTCCTTTACCGACAATCACGCCATTATGAAGCAGTGCAAGCTCCGGTTTGATTCTGACTTAAAGCGGTTTGCACCTATCGCAATGGATATGTTTTGGGATCACTGCCTTGCTAAACAGTGGTCTGTATATCACGCTCAGTCGATCTCTATGTTTGTGGACAATGCTGAACGGACAATTAAACAAACCCCTGCGCCGTTACCTCAGCGTTTTGTTCACATGAGTACCCATATGTGGCAAGGACGTTGGCTAGAATCGTATCAAGATTTCGATAACATCAAATTTGCGCTTGAGAGGATGTCTCTGAGAAGTATGCGAATGGCACCGCTGGCAGAATGCGGCGAACAGTTGGGGGAAAACTATCAAGAATTTTCAGAGTTTTTCAGCCAGTTGTATCCAGAGGTATTAGAAAAAGCAAAACAACAGGCTAATCAATAGAGTCGAAAAGAATAGCATTAACCTCTAGCTTGGTTTCTGGTACACTCGCGACCCTTTTGAATACATCCTGTTGGCGACGTTATGACAGACAAGACTATACACGATACTGCCAGTGAGCAGTCCACCTTTGATGCCTTTGCATTTAGCGACACGCTAAAGCAAAACCTTGCTGATCTTAATTACACCTCGCCGACACCGATTCAGGAAAAAGCTATTCCCTACGTTTTGGACGGTAAAGACATTCTTGCAGGAGCACAAACCGGTACAGGCAAAACCGCCGCATTTGGTTTGCCATTGATTCAGAAACTGCTGGATGCTCCAAAACAGAGAGAAGTGGACAGCAAAGTCATTCGCTCCCTAATTCTGACTCCAACACGAGAGCTTGCTCAGCAAGTGTTTGATAGCCTAGTTCAGTACACACAATCTACTGAGCTCAAAGTCGTTGTAGCTTACGGCGGAACGAGCATCGGTGTGCAAACGAAGAACTTGCGCGGCGGCGCGGATATCTTAGTAGCGACGCCCGGTCGTCTTCTTGACCACCAACATACCCGCAACTTAACACTTGCTGAGTGTGAGTATTTGGTGCTGGATGAAGCAGACCGTATGTTGGATATGGGCTTTATGCCGGATTTGAACCGAATCTTGAAACGTCTGCCAAAAGAGCGTCAAAACATGATGTTCTCAGCAACGTTTGAGCAGCGCATCAAAACTCTCGCACATCGCATCATGGATCAGCCAGTAGAAGTGCAGGTGACGCCTGCAAACTCTACAGCAGATACCGTCAAGCAAATGGTCTACCCGGTAGATAAAAAGCGCAAACATGAACTATTGGCTTACTTAATTGGTTCACGCAATTGGCAGCAAGTTCTGGTTTTCACCAAAACTAAGCAGGGCAGCGATGCATTGGCGAAAGAGCTGAAGCTCGATGGTATTAAAGCCGTATCGATTAATGGTGATAAAAGCCAAGGAGCCCGCCAAAAAGCCCTCGATGATTTTAAATCGGGTGCAGTTCGTGCATTGATTGCTACCGATGTAGCTGCCCGTGGCCTAGACATTCAGCAGCTTGAGCAAGTTGTGAACTACGACTTGCCATACAAAGCAGAAGACTACATTCATCGCATTGGCCGTACTGGCCGCGCAGGACAAGCAGGACTTGCGGTGTCATTAATGAGCCACGATGAGCAGTACCTACTGGAAGCCATAGAGCGCTTGCTGGACACACGTTTGCCTCAAGAATGGCTAGAGGGTTTTGAACCAAGTCCTGAATCTGAAATAGAGCCCGATCGTGCGCCACGTCGACGTGGCCGAGGTGCGGATAAGCGTAAGATGAAAGCCAAGCTTAAGATCCACGCGGGACGCGGTAAGAAGCGCTAAAGCTAACGACAAAGACAAACCTTAGTGTTTGTCTTTGTCGTTTACGTGGCTTGTCATTAAGCCGCATATTTCCCTTCTTCTTTGCTAGTTGGCACTCAGTTAAGGTTTTAATTTACCTACCAATATCCACAGCAATGCTAGTATCGCAATGGCATACAACATGGCTAAACCAATTGAAAATAGCACGACGACACATAAAACCAATGAAAGCACGGCGAGATTTTTACGCCACCCTGTCAGCAGTCGAACGGCACTCCACATGGCGAATAGATAAATAACAACAAAGATGCCGTTGGCTAGGGTTAGGAAGACATCAATATCAATCCCAGACCAATGACCAAATACACATGAAACGGTGAGTGTTGCACCAACGATCAGCGTGGCGACTGTTGGTACACCCTTAACCGAGACACGCGCAGCAGCGCTTTCTGGGCGATACTCACGGGCGAGTGACCAAATCATTCGTGACAAGCTTTGTGTGTAAAGGTTGATGGTCGCAAAGCAGGCTAAAAAGCCCACAATGCTAATCAGCCATTTCGCTTGTTGACCGTAAAGCTGCTCGGCGATAAAAGGTACCGAGGCAGTGTTCAGCGCTTGTGTACCAAAAGCATGATGCTCAAGAACCACAACAGAGAAAGCGTAGTAAACCGCACCAGCTAACAAGCAACCGACCAGTATGGCGATGGGATAGTCACGCTCTGGGCGCCTAAATTCTTCTCCCATATGAGCAAAGGCTTCGATACCGACAAAACACCAAAACATCACAGCGATAGCTTGAGTGATAGGTGCTATTTCGATGGCAGAGGTAGTCGACGGCAGAAAATCTGAGCTATTGATATCGCTACTGGTTACGAAACCGACTACCAAAAGAATGATTCCTATGGCAATAAAGGTTTGAAGACGGCTAGAGGATTTGCTGCCCGAAAAGTTGACTACCATAAGCAGCGCAACTACAAACAGCTGTGAAGCTATAGGGTGAGAGAAGAAACTCGGTAAAAACTGCTGAGCAAAACCGCCTGCAATTGCAATAGCGGCGGGCACACCAACAGGGATCACGCTGATAAACAGCAGCGCTATCGCTTGTTCCAACCTAGAGCCAAATGCCTGGCGGACGAAGAATGAAGCACCACCTGCGTTAGGGTAGCGCTTGCCTAGCGAGGCAAAGGTAATAGCTATGGGGAAGATAGCTATAAGCAGTGCACACCACGCCCAAAGAATTTGCTCTCCCGCTATGCTAGCAGCGATAGCGGGTACCATAAACAGGCCGGTACCCAATAGAGTCGTGGACATTTGTCCTATGCCGCCAAGCAGCGTAATTTCTTGTTTTAATTGCGACATATCTAAACAATTACTGTTATTTATTGATGACTGAATGACGCTCTAGCTTATAACTCATCAATAGAATTAACAACTTAATCGTTGTTCAATTTGGGCGCACATCGCTCTATCCAGAGTGCTTATTTTGACGAGTAAAACGCCGCTACGTCACGTAAGTCTTGTTCTGATAAATTCTGCAACTGCGCTTTCATTAAAGCAGCCATCGCGCCAGAGCGTTCATCGTTTAAGTAGGCATTCATCGCATTAAACAAATACAAAGGATCTTGGCCATTCAGGTTGGGGTAGCTGGCTTGGCTTGGGGCGCCATTAGGGTTATGGCAAAACACGCAGCTAGGCGCTTTCATCTCTCCGAGTTTGGCATCACCAAACGTCGTGGTACTAGCTTGAGAGGCGTGTACTTGAGCGGTAATAAATGACAGGGATAATGCTAGGCCAGTGATGGCCGTGGAAAGTATGTTCATAAGGACTCATAAATGACTTAACCTAGGCAACAAGATAAACCTTGCCCCTAGGTTAAGCTCAAGCATTTCAGAAAGAAATGCGATGTTGATCAGTAAGTGTGCTTAGTGGTAACCAGTGTTGCCACTGGCCAAAACTGAGTTAGACCAACGCTGACAGCTTCTCTAGCAATACATCAATATCCTGGCTAGAAATGTCTTTGTGCGTGACAAAGCGAACTGGATTACTTGGTGAAATCGTGATGTCTTGCTGCGCTAGTTCTTTAGCGATCGCATCAATGTCTACGGATTCGGCCAACTTAGCAAATACAATGTTGGTTTGAACAAACTCACTATTCACACTAAACCCAGGGATGGCATTCAAGCCTTCAGCCAGCTTTTTGGCATTGCTATGGTCTGTGGCGAGCTGAGCTACTTGTTCGGTTAATGCCAGCTTGCCTGCCGCCGCCAAAATACCCGCTTGACGCATGCCACCGCCGACCATTTTACGCAGTCGTCGTGCGCGTTCGATAAAGGCTTTAGAGCCAAGAAGCAAAGAGCCAATAGGGGCGCCAAGTCCTTTGGACAAACAGATAGTCATAGAATCAAAGTGCTTGGCGATTTCAATCACATCAACGTCCAGTGCAACCGCTGCGTTGTAGACACGAGCGCCATCAAGGTGCAGGTTTAGGCCGTGCTCATCAACGAATTTTCTCGCGTCAGCAAGATAGGAGAGGGGCAATACCTTACCATTGATGGTGTTCTCAAGGCTGAGCAGCTTAGTGCGCGCGAAATGGCTGTCGTCAGGTTTGATTGCGGCTTTAAGCTTGCCAAAATCCAGTGTGCCATCGGGGTTGTTTTCAATCGGCTGAGGTTGAATTGAGCCAAGCACTGCGGCGCCGCCCGCCTCGTATTTATAATTATGTGCCTGCTGACCACAAAGGTATTCGTCACCGCGCTGGCAGTGTGCCATCAATCCAAGAAGATTTGCTTGCGTGCCAGAAGTAGTAAACATGGCCGCTTCAAACCCGTGACGCTCTGCTGCCCACGCTTCGAGTTCATTTACGGTTGGGTCATCGCCGTACACATCATCGCCGACGGGCGCATTGGCCATAGCGTCGCGCATTGCTTGGGTAGGTTTGGTGACTGTGTCTGAGCGAAAGTCCATTGAATATCTCCTAAATGTATCCACATAACGAGGCTTTGCTTAAGCACGCTATGGTCTTTGCGTCGGTAATGGTACCGTCGATGATGTGTTGTTGTAGTTGTTTTAGTGACATTGTCACAAGCTCGATGACTTCATCGTCATCACACTGATACTGATCGCTAGGAGCAAGATCCTTGGCGATAAACAAATGCTGAATTTCGTCACAAAAGCCGGCTAATGGCGTCACTTGTCCAAGAGAAATCATTGTCTTAGCAGCATAGCCAGTTTCTTCAATCAATTCTCTGTGAGCGCATTGTGTTGGGTCCTCATCTAACTCCGTGGTGCCCGCAGGCAGTTCCAGTAGCCATTTTTTCAAAGACGGACGGTATTGATTGAGCAGCAAAAGCTCTCCATTCTCAGTCACAGGGAGTATGACTGCAGCGCCCGGGTGTTTGATCGTGGTGTGAGTAATGGTTTGCTGGTTGGGTAGGGTGACTTGCTCCTCAATGAGTGAAATCGACTTCCATTGGTGAAGGGTTTTGTGAGTCATAAAGCTTCCGTGACTTCGATGTTGAACGCTCAATATGAGCATACAAATAATCAAATGTCGATGGGCAAACTTACCGGCGTATCTGGATTTGGATGCGTATCGAAAATGGAAACACTGATTGATCCTCTATTTTGTATCAATAAGTTTCTGTATATCAGAGTGTTCGAGCGGTTTTAGTCGAGGTAAGACAGGCGTGTTAGGGGCAGACGGGTTAAATTTAGCATTGATGGTAGCAGAGTCGGGCATGATCGATTCCGCTGTCCGTGAAATCATGCAGCATACAGAGCTAATGGGGCTTGGTAATGAAGACAGCGTCAAGCAGAGTCTTACTTCGTCTATGGCGAAGTGGACACACAGTGTTAAGCGCAAGCTCGTTAAAACCCAGCAAACTGACTCTATCCAAGCTGAGCTGAACCTCTATCAATACGCTGTATACCTCACTGAGTCCGAATTCGAGCAGAACTTTGAAGATATTATCACTAAGCTTCCGCAAGATTCGCCTTTCCGTGATAAAGCTAATCAGCTTTTGGCCTCCAAGCATACTTACCCCAGTTCTTTGTTCGCCCGTCAGTTCTGCATGCAATGGTATGGAAGTTTAAAAGGTGCGGTGGAAGACAAGCAGCAAGTGACGCTAGAACAGCAGAAATCTCGTTTCTTAAAGCAGCTTTACCAACGTATCGATACCCTCAAAGATATGGAAAACCTGACCCAGTCTGGCGAAAATACGCAGCTCGGCCGATTGTGGGACTTGGCAGGTGCAGAGCTCACCAAGCAAGATTGGAAGTCGATTGAACTGACGGCAGATTACCTTACTAAACACAGTGAACTCACGGCGATTGCGGATAAGTTGGGTCGAATGGCGGAAGAGGTGGATGCGCCAGAGCTAAATCGAGTTGAGAGCCATGATGATGTTGTCGTCGAAGAAAAGTCAGACTTCGCCACGGACGACATCGTGGGTATTCACGCTAGCAACGACATCAATAAACTTCTGCCGAACGAAACCATGTATCTTGCCTATCCTGAGCTTGAAACGGTGTTTTATCAGCATTTAGTGGAAAAGCGCCTATTGACCTACAAGGCCGAAGGGAAGCAACGCACTATCCGTCAGCTACACGCGCCCACGCAGTCTCATGGAGAAGCGACCAAAGAGAAAGGGCCGATGTTGATTGCGGTTGATGTGTCTGGCTCAATGCAAGGTGCACCAGAGAAATCAGCGAAGGCAATGGCCTACGCATTGATGAAAATGGCGGCAGAGCAGCAGCGTGAATGCCATGTCATTTTGTTCTCATCTACCTTTATTACTTATGACTTGTCTGGTTCTAAGGGACTCAAAGAAGCGTGTGATTTTCTTTCCTATACCTTTAAGGGTGGTACTGATTTAAGCAAGGTACTCAATTATGCTGTCGATATCATGCAGGGTGAGCAGTATAAGAATGCAGACTTGCTTGTGATTTCCGATTTCATTGCGCCGAAACAAGAGCAGGAGACGATGGAAAACATGCTCTCTTTGAAAGGATGTTTCAACCGTTTCCACTCTTTGTGTCTGTCAAAATATGGTAATCCTGAGGTGTTGTCATTGTTTGATAGCCAATGGCGCTACCACCCAAGTCTTATGGGTAAAATTGTTAAAAAGCCGACCATGGGTTTTCATCGAGCTAAGCAAGCTTTCTCTCATACTTTTGGCTAATATCGGCGGCATGGATTGCCGTTGAATTCGTCATAATCTGAATAAAATCAATGTAATAAAAATGCGTTATGAGATTAGGGTTAAAAATCTGCCTTCAAAAGATCTTGTAACAAAATGATAACAAATGTATAAATTTACTATGCATCTAAATTTTGTGCTCTGAGGTATTGGCATGATTAAGCCCACAGTAGTTTCACACGCTGATAAAGCGTTGCTTTCAGAACGAATTAATAAACTCGCCTCAGCACTTTCTGATGGTGTATACGAGCGTGAAGAGACCATCAAACTCTGCCTGCTAGCTGCCTTGGCTGGGGAGAGTGTGTTTCTTTTAGGGCCTCCGGGTATCGCAAAAAGTTTGATTGCCAAACGACTCATCCAAGCCTTTGATAGTAGTAGCTACTTTGAATACTTAATGACGCGCTTCTCGACACCAGAAGAAGTGTTCGGCCCTCTTAGTATTCAAGAGCTAAAAGATAACGGTCGTTATTTACGACTTACTGAGGGTTACCTACCAACAGCGCAGGTCGTGTTTTTAGATGAGATCTGGAAAGCAGGCCCTGCAATTTTGAATACGCTACTTACTGTAGTGAATGAAAAGACATTTAAAAACGGTAGCGATATTGAAAAAGTACCAATGCGTCTGTTGGTGTCTGCTTCCAACGAATTGCCAGATGAAGATAGCGGGCTAGAGGCTCTCTATGATCGTATGCTAGTGCGTATTTTTGTTAATCGCATTCAGAATAAGCAAAACTTCAAATCCATGCTGACGGTTGGCACATCGGAAGAAGCCAAAATTCCGGAAGGCCTCGCCATCACTGACGATGAGTACCATCAGTGGCAGCGAGAGCTTAATGACGTCAAGCTTAGTGATGATGTTTTTGAAAAGCTCTACCAACTTAAAACCATGCTTGAAGCAGCGGCTGAAGAGCATCGCTCAACCTTGTCTGAGGCGGATCTCTACGTATCCGACCGACGTTGGAAAAAAGCCGTCAAATTGCTCAAGGCGAGCGCGTTCTTTAATGGCCGCGACAGTGTTAACCCGCTAGATCTACTCTTGCTTCAAGACTGTCTCTGGAACAGCCCTGAATCACTAGAAATAGTGCGCACCGTTATTAAAGAATTCGCTCTGAATCATGCCTTTGACCAACAAGAAGTCTTCCAGCAAATTGAAGAAGGCAAAGAGCAACTGGCCGATATTCAAGATGAAATTGAAGCCGAGTTTGCCATGCCACTTTCCATGGAAGCGGGGACAGGACTGCTTCGCAAAGATGTCTACCAATACGACATCAGCAACGCAAAATCATACAAGGTTGGCGCAGCCACGGATTTGGTGAAGCTGGTGTTGCTTCAAAGCAATATGTCGGTCTCAGAGAGTGAAAAAGGCGACAGTCGCTGGGTTTATATCGCCAAAGATGAACTTAGTCGTGCGATCAAAGAGGGTGGCAGTGAGGTCTATGGCTACGTGAACCAAAATACTCACCTTTGCCGCCTAAGACTTGACATCAACGCCTCTAGTCATCTGGTTATCAAGGACATCGCTAACCGTTCTGTTTTAGCCACCTTGGTCACAACCAATGGTCTTGATGAAACCATGCTTCAAGAGTGGGTGACAAAGTCTGAGCAGGTACTGGTTCAAATTAAACACGCTGAGCATCATCTACGCTCGGTGCGTTCGAAGTTTCATGGTGCGCTGCCTCATGGCTTTATTCAGCCTGATATTCCAACGGAAATGGAAGTCAGCATTCAAAACGTGACACAAACACTCGAGTCGACCAGTGCGGAAGCTGAAAAAGCAGTCGCTCGAATTAAGGGACTAGAAACCTATTTTGCTTAATGAGGCGTGACAGCCTATGGCGAGCTTTGTGGGTTAAAATATCGAACGGAGGCTGTGATGCTGGGAGCAGATGGGTTAAACCTTGCGTTGATGGTCGCCGAATCAGGGCTTATTGATTCGGCGGTGAATGATTTGATGGCGCGCTCACAAGTACTGGCGATAAGTGAAAATCGCGGGATGCGCAGTTCAGTCAAAAACCATCTGCTCAAATGGCGTGGTTCGGTGAAAAAGCGCATGACCCGTGTTTGTGAAACCGAGCGTTTTCAACAAGAACTTGCCTTGTATCAAGAAGTGATTCACTGGGACGAGGCGACATTTTTCGAGCGCATTCCCAGCGTTGTCAAGAAGTTAGAGTGGCACTCTGCATTTTACCTTCAAGCCAGAAGACTTCTGGAGAAAAATAAGTCTGTTAACAATCCTATGTTTCCCCGTTACTTCTGCGATCTCTGGTACAAGAGCCTCGCCGATGCCATCAAGCAGGCAGAAGTCTCTGAGCTTGAAGCCAGCAAAGAGAAGTTCTTAGCTGATTTGTATCAACGCATGGAAACCATCAAGGATATGGATACGGTTACTCAGCAGGGCGATGAAGCAACCATGGGACGACTGTGGGATATGGCTGCCGCTAAGCTGACCAAAACCGATTTGAAAACAATGCACAGCCATGCGGAGTTTCTGAAAAAGAATGGCGCGTTAAAGCAAATCGCGGAACAACTGGGCCGAATGGCGAGTGAGCAAGATGATCCGGAGTTAAATAAAGCTCAGGCCGATAATGTGGAAATGGTCGAAGAGCAAAGTGATGAAGCAACCGATGACATTGTTGGCATTCACGAATCAGATGATCTTAATAAACTGCTTCCCAATGAAACCATGTTTCTCGCATACCCAGAGCTAGAAGTGGTGTTTTACAAACACTTGGCCGACAAACGTTTGATGAACTATAAAACACAAGGTAAATCGAGAACGTTAAAGAAAGTTCGCACTACTGCACCCGACAACAGTAAAGTCGAGCTTGAAAAAGGCCCATTCATCGTTTGTATTGACGCTTCAGGCTCAATGAGCGGTTTTCCAGAGCAGTGCGCAAAGGGTATGGCTTATGCATTAATGCAAATCGCCTTAGCTGAGGAGCGAGAATGTTATGTGATTCTGTTCTCAACTACTCACATCACTTATGAACTCACCAAACAAGACGGCCTTCGTGAAGCGGCAGACTTTCTTAGTTATTCCTTTCATGGCGGTACCGATCTCGAACCGGTATTAGAAAAATCCATCGACTTAATGCAGAGCGATACCTATAAAAATGCGGACATGGTGGTGATTTCGGATTTCATTGCACCAGAGCAGTCGCAAGAGCTTATAGAAAAAGTCGATGGGCTTAAATCACGCAAGAACCGCTTTCACGCAATTAACTTGTCAAAATATGGTAATCCGTCACTGATGAGCATGTTTGACCACTGTTGGTCGTATCATCCCACTTTGGTGGGGCGTTTGATGAAGAAGTGGTAAAGAAGACTAGTAGTGGAGAGGTGATACATCCTTGTATCAAAAGAACC
Organism: Vibrio sp. CB1-5; assembly: GCF_059412285.1. Taxonomy (NCBI): domain Bacteria; kingdom Pseudomonadati; phylum Pseudomonadota; class Gammaproteobacteria; order Vibrionales; family Vibrionaceae; genus Vibrio; species Vibrio sp. CB1-5. Next base: position 40,465 of record NZ_JBJHPB010000018.1, read on the forward strand.
GATCCTTTCGTTCTTGAGCCTAGGGTTGTCGGTTTAACCGAGGGTAAGTATCACACCTACAATCGCTGCGCTCATTAGGTTAGCGAGAACGCCAGCCGCGATTGCTCTAAAGCCATAGGTAGAAATGAACTTTTTACGTTCAGGAACCAAACTGCCTAGCCCGCCAATTAACATAGCCATACTTGAGATGTTGGCAAATCCACACAGCGCAAAGGTTACGATGGCTTGAGAGTGTTCAGACAACTGATCTTTTACAGAGATCATTTGGATGAAAGCAACGAACTCATTTACGACAATCTTGTTTCCAAGCAGTGAGCCCGCAACGATAGCTTCTTCCCAAGGAACACCGATAAGCCACGCGACTGGAGCAAATAGATAACCTAGAATGATCTCAAAGCTAAGCTCAGCGCCAAATAGCAAACCAAACTGTTCAAGCATGCCATTAAGAAGGGCGATTACGCCAACAAATGCAAGAAGGGTAACTCCTACAGCAAAAGCAATCTGTGCGCCTGACATTGCGCCGTCAGCGATGGCTTCTACTACGTTGTTGGCTTTTGGAAGGTCGATATTCGAGTCTTGGTCTTGATCGAAGGAGTCGGTATCTGCTGGTGGAACTAAGATCTTAGCCATAAGTAGACCCGCTGGTGCAGACATAAATGCTGCCGCAATCAAGTAGTTGAGTTCAACTCCCACCGACGCATAACCAACGAGTGTGCCGCCAGCAACGGACGCTAGACCACATGTCATCACCGCGAAGAATTGAGAATCGGTCATTTTGCCAAGGTAAGGTTTTACAACTAGTGGCGCTTCAATGAGGCCTACGAAGATGTTCGCAGTGGCAGACAATGACTCTGCTTTTGCAGTGCCTAGCAGCTTGCTAAGCGCTCCGCCAATCCACTGAATAATGCGTGGCATGATGCCTAAATGATACAGAGCTGAAATAACCGCAGAGAAAAAGACAATAACGCCAAGTACGTTAATGGCGAAGATAAACCCAGCGCTTCCTGTTGCTAGGTCTCCGAACAGGAACTGAATGCCTTGTTGTCCGTAGTTGATTACGCCGCTCACAATTTGGGATACACCAAATAGAGCTTGCTTGCCCGCAGGAACGTAAAGCACCAGCACTGCAAAGAGGATTTGTAGTGACAATGCAAGGGAAACGGTTCTCAAAGGAATGTTCTTGCGATTCGTCGAAAGAAGATAAGCAGTGGCAAGAATTACCACCATGCCGAGTATAGAAGTCATAATAGGAAGCCTGTATTAAACTAGGTGGCGAAGTGTATTGACTATAAAGTTTGATGCAATATAGACTTGTTACGGCAATGTAATGGGCTTTTTGTGGTAACTTGGTATGGCTAATATAATCAGTGGTTTATGGTGATTCTGAAGTGTGTCTTTTCCATAGAGAAAAGGTGCTTGTCTATTTGGTGGTGTATACTTTGAGCTAAGGCTCAGGTTGATAAGCCATACTCGGTTACAACAAAGAGATATGTTTGTTCAACCGCACGTCCCAAAACGGAGGTTGACCAATCTTATTCTTAATGAAATCGATGATGATTCTTGTCTTTTTAGGTAAATGCTCACGTTTAGGGTAGACAGCGTAAAACGGCATAACTTGCCCGAGTTTCCAGTCTGGCATCAGTTGTATTAGCTTGCCGTTCTGAAACTCATCTTGAAGAAGGTAGGAGGCCAAATAACCGATACCCCAGCCACTGATAACGGCATCACGTACCGCCTCTGCCAAATCTACTTTATAGTTGCCTTTGACGGACACAGTGAGCGTTTCATCTTCTTTGTAGAATGACCAATCGTTGTAGACACGATCGCGGCTTTGATACGTGATGCAGTTGTGATTGAGTAGCTCATTGGGTTCAAGTGGTGTTTGATTCTCAATAAGGTACTCAGGCGATGCGGCTAGGACAAACTGACAATCTGCCATTCGCTGCGCGACATAACCTTCAGGAATTTGCTCAACATTGGTGATCCAAAGGTCGACATTGTCTTTGAGCATGTCGATACGATAATCAACTAGGGAAACTTCCACATCTAGCTTGGGGTAGGTATTTTTCAACTCCGCAATCATCGGAATAATATGCATAGTTCCAAATGATTGGGCGAGGGCAATTCGAACCACGCCGGCCACCTCATTAGAAAAACTCTCTACCTCTGCGTCAACGTGACTGAGTGCATCGACGATTCTTTCTGCTTGTTTTAGGACTGCGTGTCCCGCATCGGTGATGGTTATCTGTCGACTTGTACGCTGCACTAACTGAACACCGAGCACAGACTCAAGTTTATTGAGCTGTTTACTTACATAAGAGACGGAACACTCGAGCGCTTGTGCAGCACTGCTCATAGAACCGTGTCTGTGGATGGCATGTAGGACAATGAGTTGATTGGCTTTTTCTAACATAAGATTCTTTTTGCGGCGTTGGAGCGTTAACTTTAGAATGGCGAGAGTCTTCTGATCAAGTTTTCTTGCAGGGAATATCTTGGAAATGTCTTGTGCGTTGTTTTAGATTTGGTCATTGCAGATGCATTCTTGTTCATCTTGCTCGGAAAGTCAGCGAACGAACATTTTTTTCAAGTTTTTGTTTGACTAATTTTCTCATATCCGTAAAGTATGCCTCGAACACGACGAGAGAGCTTCTCTAACGTGTTGAAAAGAAAGGCGCCTTGGCAGAGTGGCTATGCAGCGGATTGCAAATCCGTGGACCTCGGTTCGACTCCGGGAGGCGCCTCCATCATTCAGAAACCTCGACTCATGTCGGGGTTTCGTCGTTTCTGAAGCTAAGAAATTTAGTATTCTCATACAGTTGCCACTCTTAGCCTTTAATCTAAATCTGTTTATTTAACTCTGTTCTCACTTGAACCAAGCTATATTTCTATCACCCATGGCCTCTCCTTGTTGATGTCTTGTGTCACGCAATCCCTTCGGCTTCGTTCAATGGCTTTAAAAGTAGGTTGTGCATAGAGGTGATTATGACGGACGTTCTGGTGGTACTGATTATTTTTGGCGCTATTTTTGGACGGGGCATGATCCGGGCTTTTACTGCGCATCGGGAAAAGATGCGTGTAGTTGAGTTAGACAATGCGAATTCGCAAGCAGAGCGAGCAAATAGTGATCTATTAGAGAAAGTAGAACGGCTATCCGAGCGTGTTGAGGTACTGGAAAAGATTGTTACAGATGAAAAATATCAGCTTGATCGCAAGATTACCAACTTGTAGATTGTTGTATTTATCGGCGAATTGTTCGTGCTTCATACCGCAAAGTTCGCTATTTAATCACATGATTCATAAAGTGAAAAATACCTGTTGACGGAAAATCTCAATCCGTTAAAGTACACCTCGTTCTCACGGGGAAGCCCGGTGAAACAAAGTCTGAATAGACAAAATGCGACACTAGCTCAGTTGGTAGAGCGCAACCTTGCCAAGGTTGAGGTCATGCCTTTTTTATTAAGAGCTAGGGAACCTCGTGCCCCAATCGGGTCGAGTCGCTCCAAATTAAAAGTTATTGCAAAAGCGGTAACTAAAGATGGTGTTTACCCATCGCAATATATTGCGTGCCCTGGTGGTGGAATTGGTAGACACAAGGGATTTAAAATCCCTCGACGTTCGCGTTGTGCCGGTTCAAGTCCGGCCCGGGGCACCATCTCTAAAAGCTGAGTGGTTACTTAGCAGAAAAAATAAAGGCGCCTTGGCAGAGTGGCTATGCAGCGGATTGCAAATCCGTGGACCTCGGTTCGACTCCGGGAGGCGCCTCCATTCAATTTTAAATTCTACTCCAATATTTTCCTTTCAGAGCGCTACACGGTTTTTGATTAACAAACACGTTTACATTTTGTAAGAGCAAAAGATTTCAACGATTTCCTGTAGTTAACCTAACTAACGGCACTAGTGCTTTACACTCTGTATCACGGCCAACCTCCCACAAATAATAACTCTTTTTAAATTAGCAGCTTAACCATTGGCATAAACTATGCTCATTGGCTTCTGACTCTCAAAGCGCACTTAGCAGTATGCGTATTCTTTTGCTCAGAAGGACAGAACGATGAACAACAGTCTATTACAGCACCTGCCTCGGCAAGGGGCAGTTATCGCACTTGGTATGTTTTTATATGCCAGTCCATCTCACACTCAGGCCGCTGGCTGGGACTTTGGCGATGATTATGAACGCCGATGTATGGCGGATGCCTATCTTCTCAAGCCAGGAAACTCCTTACCGCAAAACCAACTGAACTGTACCGCCAACGACGTGGAAATTACCAATGTTGTACCTGTTGGGATCAGCGAATGTACACCTGGGCAAGTCGTCAGCTTTGATGCCGATGTGACCATCCGCACCAATGCTAAAGAGCGTTACGACACCACTTTTTATCTTCCACTAACACCGGAATCGCCTCAGGTTGTTCAAGGTGGAGCGGAGAACTGTAGTCTTATATTACCCAAACCAGGAGACAGCGGAGCTGACCAAGATGTAGATATTGATGGCGACCAATGTGGGGATATCATCAAAACTAATACCGGCGCCCAGTATGTACTAGTCAATGAGCGTATCAACATGCTTTGTGTCGATAATGATCAAGATGGCCGTGCAGATTTTACCTACTGTGCAGCATGGGACAATATTGAAAGGAACAACTGTACCGTTGAAGATGCCAACTTCTCCTCTGGCCAGATCCCAAACACTAAGTCGAAATGTAATTGTGACACCTTCAACATTGATTTGTTTATACGACCCAACCCGCCAGCTATTAACAAACAATTGGTATCAGCAAGCAGTGTTTCGGAGCCTGGTGGTAAATTCGACTATACGGTGAATTTCACTAACCCAAGTACCGCTTCATCCTTGTTTGTCACTTCGTTAATTGACGAAGTTTCCGTCGCTCCAGTAAGTAGTGCACCAGCAGATTACTCGGTTAACCTACTCTTACCGCCAGTCTCAACACCAACGCAATCTGATCCAGATGGCGTTTATCTTGTCGCGAATACATGTCACACACAACCAACGGAAGTGGTCCCTTCAGCAACGTTTAGCTGCACGTTTTCTGTATATATCAAAGACATTGATCTTGATAACACCACTAAAACAGAGGTCTATCGGGATGTGGTTAATGTTGGCTTAGAGGATAAGAACAATGAATCAGTAGGGGATGGTTCGACATGTCCTACATGGCTAAGTTCTGGGAATGGCAGTAACTGAGCCGGGTGGCCAAGTTACTTATACCGTGACTGTCACGAATACGTCGGCGTATTTTGACTCTCCAGTTTCTATCGATGCCCTTAGTGATAATTTGTTTGATATAACGAGTGGAACGGGCACCTGTACTACCGGAGGAACACTCAATGCGGGTGAACAAGCAGTGTGTACCTATACCAAAAGCATCACGGGTAATTTTGGCGATATAGCGATTGTAAACACCGCTAGTGTTACGATTTCCGACAATGAGGGTGACACAGCAAGTGGCAGTAACTCACATGCTGTTGCGATACTCGATGTTCCTTCCAGTATCTCGCTAACGAAACAGGCGACGATCCATCCGTTGTTCGAGCTGTTGATTATACCTTTACCATTAGTGTAAATAGCTCAGGTGTCGACACAGTGACATTTAGTTCACTATTGGATGACAAGTTTGGTGAACTGGCTGATGAATGTCTGGTTGACGGAGTCACCAAGTTGAGTGAGTATGTGGCCAATCCGGGTGATGTATTCTCTTGTGTTATCTCTCGTAACTTACAAGGTATTGCTGGGGATAGTCACGTAAACAAAGCGGATGTGAAAGGGCAGGATGCCGATGGTCAAAATGTGATGGCCGTTGCCACTGAGACAGTCAACTTCACTGACCTTCCTCCAACCATTGATCTGGCCTTTGCACCTCGTATCGTCGTGGTATTGCAAATTCAAAATACCAGTATCGAGGATGTACAGTTAGCTGGGCTAACCGTGTTTGATCAAAATGTACTTGAAGCCGATTTGGTCGATGATGGCTTTACGTTCCGAAATGTAGGTGGTGTTTACAACGAAGTTGCTTACCCCGCATGTCAATTGAATCAAACCATCCAATATGCAGGCTCGGGAAGTGATACTTATCTATGTGCCTTTGTCATCGACTTTGTAGCCGGACTCGACGATGTGTCAGCTGTAAACTTTGATGCCAACGCAGGTAATGCTGTGGTTGCAACCGTCAAAGATGAGCAGGGTAACATGGTGAGCGGTAATGTCACCGTTCAGCTCGTTACTCAGGAATAGTGAATCTTATTTTTCATATTGAAATAAGGATGGGTCAAATATTGATCCATCTATCTCATTGCAGGTTGATTTCTACGCCTTATGTTCTCCACCCCCTTAACTACGCCTGAGACTGGTTGGGCGGAATGTTGTGCGCTTGGTTGCGTTTTGTTGGCTTTTTTTTGCACTATGTGTGAAATGACTCCAACGAGATGGTTATTTTATCCATTTCAATAACTTTAATTACATTTTTCACAGTTTGTATATGGCCGCTTTTCTTACGATAGAGGCAGGTGAAGTCTTTGATGTGTAAGACGACTCTTTTCCCTCTATAACAAAAGGTTTAGAAAGTGGACAATAAAAAACTAAACATGACAGTGGTTGCTAAAACCCTAATACCGTTGCTCTCTGCAGCGGTTCTAGCGGGTTGTAACTCTAGTAGCAGCGATTCAGGCACGGATGCAGGCGGTAGTAACGGCAATATCGATGGGTTGTACACCGCGGCTGAGAACGAAGTAGTTATCTATTATAAGCGTGATGTAGCAGCACAATCTGGTGGCTCTTACGAGGGTTGGGGTTTGCACCTTTGGAATGGTGAAGGGTGTACTAGTACTGACCTTGAAGCGATGGGTATTGGCGCTGGAGGTACAGGGTGGGACGCTCCATTCCCTTACACTGGTGTTAGTGACACTTATGGTGCGTACTATGTTTTAAAAGTGAATCCTGATGCCTCTGATCCTCATGAGTGTATGAACTTTATTCTACATAAAGGCGACGAAAAAGCATTCGGTGGCAACAACCTACAAGTGGAACTTCGTAATCTTCAAAATAGCGAAAGCAAAGGTATTTTTGGCTTCCACGGCAGCAGCAAACTTTACTATGCACCTATTGAAGAGCGCCCGGTAGTTATTGATGGACGCTCCGCACACTGGATTGATGCAGACACTATTGCTTGGGAAGCAGCGGGAAGTGCGAGCAAAGTTGCGCTTTACCATAGCAGTACAGGTGGCATTGTACTTGATGAAGACAAAAACATCTCTGGCGGTGAAAAACTTGAGCTTTCTATTGGGGGGGATCTTAATGACGATCAAAAAGAACGTTTTAGACACCTTGCAAGCTTAAAGACGGTAACCAATAGCTTTACCGCGCAAGAGATTCACAACTTACTTAAAGGCCAAGTTGTCATCGTAGCTTACAACAGTAATGATGAAATCATGGCAGCGACTGAGATTCAATCGGCGGGTGCACTGGATGCTATCTATGCTTCAGAGGAAGCTGGCGATGCAATGTCAGAGACACTTGGAGCGATTGTAGAAGGTAGTTCAGCAACATTTAAGTTATGGGCGCCAACTGCGCAAAAAGTTGCCCTTGAAATATACGATGAAGATAAAAATCTCGAAGAAACGGTCGATATGGATGAGAACACAGAGAATGGTGTTTGGTCGAGCGATCCGGTTTCTGGCGCGGTAGGTAAATTCTATCGCTATCACGTCACGGTTTACCATCCAACAACGGGCAAGGTAGAAGAGCGTCTCGTCACCGACCCATATTCACTAAGCGTGTCAGCCAATTCTCGTTACTCACATGTTGTGGACCTTAGTGATCCTGCTCTAGCGCCAGCAAACTGGGGTGGTGAGTTTGAAAGCCCAACAAAGAATGACATCGACCACGTATTGTACGAGTCCCACATCCGTGACTTCAGCTTTAGTGATGCAAATGGTACGACCGCAAACAACGGTAAATACCTAGCGTTCACAGAAGCAGAACGTGAGTCAGTGAAACACCTACAAGCACTTAAAGATGCCGGTATGACAACGCTACACGTACTTCCTGCGTTTGACATTGCAACGGTTGATGAAGTTAATCGAGTTGATATTACTGACACGGTTGGCGATCTCTGTGAGGCTAAATCAGACGCAGCAATTTGTGCCACTGGCAATATGGGTGACACCATCGAGTCTGTTCTAGAAGATTACGATACCTCAACGGGTGATGCTCAAGCTCTGATGAATGATCTTCGCATGCTTGATAGCTTCAACTGGGGGTACGACCCGTTCCACTACACAGTGCCAGAAGGCAGCTACGCAAGTGATGCTGACGGCTCGGCTCGTATTAAAGAGTTCCGTGAAATGGTTCAGGCGACTCATGATATGGGGCTGAAATTTGTAATGGACGTTGTGTATAACCATACCAATGCGTCTGGTGTGAACGACAAGTCAGTACTGGATAAGATCGTCCCTGGATACTACCACCGTTTAAACATCAACACCGGTGACGTTGAAATGTCGACGTGCTGTGATAACACAGCAACTGAAAACCTCATGATGGGTAAGTTGATGGTCGACTCGCTGAAAGTGTGGGCTGAGGATTATAACGTTGATGGCTTCCGCTTTGATCTAATGGGTCACCAACCAAAAGCGTTGATGGTAGAAGCACTTGAGGCGGTTAAAGCGATTGACGAAGACACCATCTTCTACGGTGAAGGTTGGGACTTTGGTGAAGTCGCTCAACACGCTCGTTTTGAACAAGCAACACAGATTGCGATGGCCGGCACAGGCATCGGTACCTTCTCAGATCGTCTGCGTGATGCCGTTCGTGGTGGTAGCCCGTTTGATGGTGGTGAAGATCAAGATGGTCGTCGCTCGCTTAAGTATAACCAAGGCTTTGGTAATGCGGCTTACATGAACGATGAGGTTGAAGACACTGCCGCAACAACTAAGGCGATGCTACATAACCAAGACCTAGTACGTTTGGGTATGGCAGGTAACCTAGCAACTTACGTTCTTCTTGATTCAGAAGGCAACACAACTCTGGGCAAAAACGTAGATTACAATGGTGCGCCAGCAGGTTACACAGAGCAACCGTCAGAAAACATTTCTTATGTGTCTAAGCACGATAACCAAACGCTTTGGGATAACAATGCCTATAAGATTGCGTCAGGTACATCGTCTGCAGAGCGCGCTCGTATGCAAACGGTATCTCTGTCTACTGTGATGATGGGGCAAGGTATACCATTTATCCATATGGGCTCAGAGCTACTTCGTTCTAAGTCAATGCAACGTGACTCTTACGATTCTGGTGACTGGTATAACCGCGTTCGCTTTGACGGTTCAGACAACAACTGGAACGTTGGTCTACCTCGTGAAGACAAAGACGGCGCAAACTGGAAGCTGATTAAAGAGATCATTGCAGACTCAACGGCTAAGCCAGATGCGGACGATATCGAGCTGTCTAAGCAGCAGTTCCTTGAGTTACTTAAAATCCGTAACAGTAGTGACCTATTCCGCCTAACGACAGCAGCAGATGTTAAAAACCGTGTTGACTTCCGCAATGTTGGCGAAGATCAGGTTCAAGGTCTAATTGTGATGTCGATTGACAATGGTACGAAAGCAGGTAGTGACAATCTTGATAAAGAAATTGATGCGATTGTTGTCGTTGCTAACTCAACATCAGAGCAACAAGACTTTACTATCGATGGGACTGAAGGCTTCGTTCTGCATGATGTACAACAGAACTCAGCAGATATCATTGTGCAAGATGCAACATTTGCAAATAGCACATTCTCTGTCCCTGCGCTAACTACAGCTGTGTTCGTGCTACCACGAGATGGTGCTCGAGGAGAAGGTCTTCCGGTTGATCTTTCAAACAAAGATGTGTCAAATCTTCCACCATATGGCGAGACGAATGTTTACGTCCGTGGTGGTATGAACGGCTGGGGAGCGAGTGAGGACTGGAAGCTGCAGTTTATTGCCAATGGTATGTACACGCTGACAGCGCCACTTGAGGCTGGTGATTATGAGTTCAAGTTTGGAGATGCTAACTGGGGTGATGTAAACATCCCTTGTGATTGGGCTGATCAAGCAAGCGACTCGATCGATCTTGGTACAGAGGGTAACTGTAAACTCTCGGTTGAGACTGCCGGCAAATACACGTTCACGGTAGATGCTTCGTACATGCAAAACGATACGGCGGATAAACCTGTTGTGTCAGTTGTTGCAGCACCAGATGCGCCAACTTGGGGTGATACGGCATTATACCTACGTGGTGATGTCACTGACTCTGGTTGGGCGGCGATTGACTCGGCGAAGTTTACTTACGTAGCAAACGATGTTTACGCACTTGAAGTATCGCTAAGTACGGGTAACTTCTCCATGAAAGTAGCGGACTCTAACTGGTCAGATGCAACTATCTTTGCACCAGACGCCGAAGGTGTTTCAGTTGAATTTGGCACGCCTCTTACACTAAGTGTGGGATCTGGCACTCAGAACTTAGGTATTGCTATTCCAAGTGCTGGCGACTACCGCTTTGAGGTTAACTTTGCTGATAAGGGTGCACCAGTACTTACGGTTACGCAGCTATAATTTGATGTAACATATAACTTAAAAGGCAGCGAGATTTCGCTGCCTTTTCTTTATTTGGGAGATAGGAAATAATAGCAGTGGCTAGTCGACAACGACTGCGGTGCCACTAGCCGAAACCATCAACATTCCATTACCTGTCCCCAATACTTCGTAATCCAAATCCACTCCAACGACTGCATTAGCACCCATATCACGGGCTTTTTGTTCAAGCTCTTTCAAAGCAATTTCACGAGCTCGTTGAAGCTCACGTTCGTAAGTACCAGAGCGGCCACCCACAATATCACGCAGTCCTGCAAACATATCTTTAAACACATTGGCTCCGAGTATGGCTTCCCCAGCGATGACGCCTTTGTAGCTGACAATTCTTTTGCCTTCAACCGTTTGAGTTGTTGTTACTATCATTGAATGCTCCTGTGTGAGAATGTCTAAACAAGTGGTTACACCTTAGCAGGAGTTCTTACATATCGAAAAGCGCCATCAATGAAATCAAAGGTTTTGTCACAATCTAATAAATAAAAAAGGAGAGCAATGCTCTCCTTAAATAAACAATGAAATTAACTATTTAACGGGCGTATAACCATACTCTTCAATCAATAACTGGCCTTCTTTTGAAAGGACGTAGTTAATGAATTTGTCAGCATCGTCATCGATGTCGTCTTTCTTATGAAGCAGTAGAAATGGTCGAGCTAATTTGTACTTACCTTCTGAGATATTCTTGGTGTTAGCTTCGATGCCCTCGAACGTAATGGCTTTGATCGAGCGGTCCACAGAACCTTCTGAGATAAAACCAATCGCATGTGGGTTGTGGTTCACGATCGTTTTAACCATGCTATTGCTATTAACGACTAGGTTGGTAGGGTTGATGTCTGAAACGGTTCTGTCGTTAATTACGCGTGTTAGGCCAAGTAGGCTTTCAAAACTTGCGCGTGTGCCTGAAGAGGCTTCTCGAGTGACGACGGCAATTTTTTGGTCAGAACCACCAATCTGTTTCCAGTTAGTGATTTTGCCTTTGTAGATATCAAACAGTTGCTCACGGCTTACGTTTTGCACGGGGTTAGCTAAGTTTACTACCACCGCTAAACCATCATAAGCAATTGGGAATACCTCAAGTGACTCGCTGTTCTCTTGAACGGTTAGGAAGCGGCTGCTCATGCCGATATCGGTGGCGCCTTTTTCTAACAAAGTGATGCCCGCGGTAGAGCCAATCCCTTGCACTGCCACGAATGTATCTGAGTTTTGGTTGTTGTATTGTTCTGCTAATACGTCCATAACACGAGCAACAGAGGTCGAACCGGATACGTTGACTTCTTCTGCTTGAACATGAGCAATGCTGGTAATAGAGAGTAGGGTGGCTAGCGCAATGCGAAGCATAGATAACTCCAAATAAAGTAAGAATTTGCCACATCATATTTCGTTAGTGTGACACTTTTGTGAATTAGCTTTGCCGGCTTTGGGGTTAGCTCTCAATTGCATCTATTTGCGGTATGCAACGCTAACAAAGTCGTCAAAAAGCAGTTATATTAAAGGTATCTATCGAGAGGAAGGGTGTATGACGTTAATTCAAATGTCGCAGTGCCGCCTGGAGCGGTGCGCAGAAATTGTTTGTAGTAACCGAAACCGCAGTATGCCCGTGGAGCTTGGTAAGTCCCTGTTTGAAATGCTTGAACATGGCGTGCTGTTCTCTAAAGCGCACTATTTACTCGACTCAAAGTCTTCCAGTTACACCAGTGCAGTGGCCAAAGTTGAACTGGATGCTAATGACAATCAATGGTTGGTTTATGTGCCCGATGAGCAAGATGGTGACGCGTGGATACCTTATCCGTTTCTTGGAAAGAGCTCTGACTTAACCGCGGTAATGCGTGAGATTGAAAAAGATCCGAAAGCGTATTTTTGGTGATAGGGCGAAGATAGCTAGTTAAACAGATATAAAAAATGGGAGCCTTTGGCTCCCATTTTTACGTTTAAGTGCTTACTTTTAAACGTGTAATTTTACGAAATTACTTTTGCGCTTCTTCCGCGTCCGCTTTTGCTTCGATAGGCGCTTCAGCAAACACTTCTACAGGCTTAGCAACAAGGCTACGTGTTTCTTGGTTTACGTCTGCTAATACAACCTTCAGCGTGTCACCTAGGCGGTAGACCACTTCTTTGTCGATAGCGACTGTGCCGGTTTCGTTGTTGCTTTCGATGCGTTCTTTGTTTGCAACGATTAGCGGGTTTGGAATAAACACGCCGGCGCCATTTTCTAGAAGGCGAGCACGCATACCTGCACGGTTAATGTCGAAGATTTCTGCAGTAAACTCGGTACCTGCTTTTGGTTCATTTTCTAGCGTACGAGCATACAACCAGTCACCAACGGTACGTTCAGCAATCTTGTGATGCTTGCGGTGGATAGCCAGTTCTTCGCCTAGTTCGTCATCTGGCTTTTGTATAGGTTCATTGCCAAGAATAAGCGCCTTAAGAAGACGGTGGTTAACCATGTCGCCGTATTTACGAATAGGCGATGTCCATGTTGCATAAACGTCTAGACCCATTGCGAAGTGCGCATCAGGCTGGTTGCTGATTTCACTGTATGCTTGGTACTTGCGAATGCGGTTATCTAGGTAGCTAGATTCCAGTGCACCTAAATCACGACGCAGCGCTGCGAAACCTTCAAGTGTCGATAGAGATTCTGCAGTATAAGTGGCTTCTTCTTTATCTTGGTTTACGAGTTCTACCACGTCTTTAAGTTTGTCTGCTTTGAAGCCAAGGTGCGTATTAAATACACCGTAGCCAAATGCTTTACTTAGCGCACGACCCGCACAGATGTTTGCGGTGATCATCGATTCTTCAACCAAGCGGTTCGCTGTACGACGCATGTCAGCATGGATTGCCACTACATCGTTATCTTCGCTAAGTTCGAAGCGATAATCTGGACGGTCTGGGAATACAACAGCGTGTGTTTCGCGCCAAGTTGCACGCACTTGTGCAAATTCGCTTAGCTCACGTACAACGGTAGCGATTTCTTCAGAAGGCTTCCATTTGTCACTGCTGCCGTTTTCTAGCCAGTCAGACACATGGTCATAAGCGAGGCGGGCGTGTGATTTAATGTTGGCGGCGAAGAAGCGAATGTCATCACCAATCACGCCATCAGCATCAACGGTAACTTGGCAGCAAATTGCTGGACGTACTTCGTTTTCAATCAATGAACACAGATCATCAGCCAAATCACGTGGCAACATTGGGATATTGCGACCTGGAAGATAGATAGTAAAGCCACGCTCGCGTGCCACTTTATCCATATTATCTTCTGGAGTGATGTAAGCCGTTGGGTCTGCGATAGCGATGGTCAGTTCAAACTGGCCGTTATCGTTTTTCTTAACGTAGAGTGCATCGTCCATGTCTTTGGTCGATTCACCATCGATAGTGACAAACGGCATCTCGGTTAGGTCAACGCGCTCTAGCGCCGCGTCATCTTTGATGTCCCACTGCTCAAGACCTTCTGGCTCAGTATTTGGCAAGTCGTTCTGTGCTAGTGTTACCCACCATGGTGCGATTTTGTCATCGGCGTCAGTGATCTTCTCGGTGATTTCTGCAAAGAAGCCGTTGTCACCTTTAAGAGGGTGGCGAATCAACTGAGCAACAACCCAGTCACCTTCTTTTAAATCATCAGACTTTAGACCTTTAGTCGTTTTCGCCTTTAGCGTTAGCTTTTTAAGCTGTGGATGATCTGGCGTAACGTTCAGTTTGCCTTTAAATAGCTTAACGCGACCAATAAAGCGCGTAACTGCTTGTTCAACTAGCTCTTGAGGCTCTGCTACTTCACGCTCTTTTTCCGTACGAATAATCGCAACGACTTTGTCACCGTGCATACATTTCTTCATGTATGGAGGTGGGATAAAGAAGCTGTTCTTTGCGTCGACTTCGAGGAAACCAAAGCCTTTCTCAGTCGCTTTAATAGTGCCTTCCTTTTTAGGAAGGTTTTCTTGAATTTGCTGCTTAAGTTGAGCGAGTAACGGATTGTCTTGGAACATGTAGTGTCTGTAAACCTTTGCTTAAGAGAAGCGAATATTGTGCTGGATTCTATCATTGGAAAGGAATGGCGTCACATACAAGTTGCGGCAATTCGGCGATTCAATGGTGTAGAGGGTAGGTGAGCTTGTCTTGGCGCAAACCCCAATGCGCCAAGTTTATAGACTACAAATGTGTCAATTTGACTATGCTTTATACAGATTTTTGCTAGAGAGGAGAAAATTGTGATGTATTTCAATTTTTTCTGGCTTTTTTTGTGCTTTTAGGGAATAATCCGCCTCCTTGTTTACGTCCCTAGCGGCTTGATGCGATTTGTTACTTATCCGCATCTGAATGGAATCAGCTCTTAATCGATTGTTTTTAGAGACAATCTGGATCAGTTTGGAATTGGTAGAGCTCGTGGGACCTAGTTATTAATCTAAGAATGGGATCCCAATGACAGATTCTACTATCCAGTTTAGCGATTTAGCGCTGAACGACGCAATCCTTTCTGCTCTTGACGGAATGGGTTTTGTTTCTCCTACTCCTATCCAGGCTGCAGCTATTCCTCACCTTTTAGAAGGTAAAGACGCACTAGGTAAAGCTCAAACCGGTACTGGTAAAACAGCGGCTTTCTCTCTTCCTCTACTTAACAAGCTAGATCTTGGTCAACGTAAGCCACAGGCTGTTGTTCTTGCACCAACTCGCGAACTTGCGATTCAGGTTGCTGCTGAAGTTAAGAACCTTGGTAAAAACGTTGCTGGTCTTAAAGTTCTAGAGATCTACGGTGGTGCATCTATCGTTGATCAAATGCGCGCACTTAAGTCTGGTGCTCACATCGTTGTTGGTACTCCTGGCCGTGTTCAAGATCTAATCAATCGTGACCGTCTACACCTAGACGAAGTACACACGTTTGTTCTTGATGAAGCAGATGAAATGCTAAACATGGGCTTTGTTGACGACGTAACAGAAATCATGGAGCACGCTCCAGAATCTGCACAGCGCGTACTTTTCTCTGCAACTATGCCTCCAATGCTTAAGAAGATCGTTGATCGCTTCCTTCGTGAGCCTGAGTACATCGACGTTGCTGGTAAAAACCACACAGTTGACAAAGTAGAGCAGCAGTTCTGGGTTGTTAAAGGCGTAGAAAAAGACGAAGCAATGTCTCGTCTTCTTGAAACAGAAGAGACTGACGCGTCAATCGTATTCGTACGTACTCGTCAAGACACTGAGCGTCTTGCAGACTGGCTATCAGCGCGCGGCTTCAAAGCAGCAGCACTTCACGGTGACATTCCACAGTCTTTACGTGAGCGCACTGTTGATCACATCAAACAAGGTGTTATCGACATTCTAGTTGCGACTGACGTTGTTGCTCGTGGTCTTGACGTTCCACGTATTACGCACGTATTCAACTACGACATTCCATTCGATGTTGAGTCATACATCCACCGTATCGGCCGTACTGGTCGTGCTGGACGTAAAGGTAAAGCGATACTTCTAGTTCGCACTAACCAAATCCGTATGCTTCGCACTATCGAGCGTGTAACTAAGTCTTCAATGGAAGAAATCCAACTTCCTCTACGTGACAAGGTTGCAGAAGCTCGTCTAGTTAAGCTTGGTGAAGAGCTTGCTCAAGAAACTGAGCACAAGTCACTAGACAAGTTTGCTGAGCTTGTTGAGAAGCTACAAGAAACTCTAGAAATTGACGCAGCAACACTAGCGGCAATTCTACTTAAGCGCCAACAGGGTAAACGTCCACTGTTCTACATTGGTGAAGACCCAATGATTGCGGCTATCGAGCGTGACAAGCAGCGTCGCAAAGAGCGTCGTGAAAACCGCGATCGCGACGGTGGTCGTGATGGTGGCCGTAACTTCAACACTCAAGACTGGGATACATACCAGCTTCAAGTGGGTCGCGAGCAAGGCGTTCAAGTTAAAGACATCGTTGGTGCACTAGCAAACGAACTAGGCCTAACTAAAGGTTCTATCGGTGCTATCAAGCTAGATCGTGAATCAACTTACGTTCAGCTTCCAAAAGCCATGACTTCAGATGTTGCAGGTAAGCTACAGAAGCTACGTATCCGTCAAAAAGAAGCGGGTGCAGTAGTTGTTGATTTCAACGACTTCCGCGAGCCTCGTGGTCGTCGCGATGGCGGTCGTCGCGATGGTGGCGGCTACCGTGGTAACCGCGATGGCAACCGTGATGGCGGTGGCTACCGTGGTAATCGCGAAGGTGGTCGTGACGGTAACCGTGAAGGCGGTCGTGGCCGTGGTCGTGATGGCGAGCGTCGTTTTGACCGTAACCGTGGTGGCGATCACCGTGGTAGCCACCGTGGTGAGCGTTCATTCTCACGCGGCAACCGTCGTGACGAAGCTTAATTAAAATTGAGCATTCAAAAATAGTTGAAAGCCGAGCGTAAGCTCGGCTTTTTTGTATGATGAATGTGCAACGTGTTCGCGAGGCTACTATAATCAAGGGGTGTAATGGATTAAATTCAACTCGTGAATTAAATCCTGGTTTGATCATTATCAATAAATATCATTTTGATACACTCAAAATCTTAAAAGAAAGTTGAATGATTCAAAAAATATTGAATAATACAAATCAATGTAAGGAAGTCGTCTTCCATCCATGCTCAATAACAGGATACCCCCCCAATGTCGAATTCGTTTGTTCTCGTAATCAACTCTGGTAGCTCATCGCTGAAGTTTGCAGTGATTGATGCCCAAACTGGTGAAGCTGTACTGTCTGGTCTCGGTGAGTGTTTCGGTCTTCCAGAGTCTCGTATGAGCTGGAAATTCAACGGTGAAAAAACTGAAATCGCAATCGAAGGTGATGACAGCCACCACAAAATTGCTATCGGTAAACTGGTAGGTCTAACTGATGAACTGGGCCTGCAAGAGAGCATTGTTGCAGTTGGTCACCGTATTGTTCACGGTGGTGAGAAGTTCACACAAACTGTACGCATTAATGAAGAAGTGACAGCTGAAATTGAAAAACTGGCCGATCTTGCGCCTCTTCATAACCCAGCAGGTGCTATCGGCATTCGCGCTGCAATGGAAGCATTCCCGTCGCTGCCGCAGTTCGCTGTATTCGATACTGCATTCCACCAGTCTATGCCTAAACGCGCGTACACTGGCGCTATCGCAAATGAGCTATATACCGATTACGGTATCCGCCGCTACGGCTTCCACGGTACGAGTCACTATTTTGTGAGCCGTGAAGCTGCGAAGATGATTAACAAGCCAGTTGAAGAAGCAAGCTTTATCTCTGTTCACCTTGGTAACGGCGCATCTGTATGTGCAATTAACAACGGTGAGTCGGTAGACACCTCGATGGGCTTTACGCCGCTATCTGGTCTTATGATGGGCACACGTTGTGGTGACCTAGATCCTGGCATCATCGAGTACCTTCTTAAGAAAGGTTGGTCACAAGACAAAGTGTTCAATGCACTTAACAAGGAGTCTGGCTTCCTAGGTGTGTCTGGTCTAACGAGCGATGCTCGTGGCATTCTAGAGGCAATGGAGGAAGGTCACGAAGGTGCAGCGCTCGCATTCCAAGTATTTACTTACCGCGTATCAAAATATATCGCTTCTTACCTAGCGGCTCTAGACTCGTTTGACGGCATCATCTTCACTGGTGGTATTGGCGAAAACTCTATGCCAATTCGCCGTGAAATTCTAAACAATCTAAAGCTTCTTGGTTTTAAAGAAGATGTGAAGGGTAACGAAGATGCTCGCTTTGGTAACGCAGGTGTTGTTGCGAAGTCTGAGATGCTCAATGCTGTAGCGATGGTCATCCCAACTAATGAAGAATTTGTGATTGCTCAACAGTCAGTGGAGCTTTTGTAATCATTTGATACCCCAATATCTTATGATCCCTCAACCCGAAGTATCTCACTTCGGGTTTTTTGTGTTATTCGATATAGACATCGTTTATGGTTAGAAGATTAAGGTAAAAGACTGGAATGATATGTTTGGGTTGAATACGACGAATCGAAGCGTACTGTTTTGGGCAGCAGCTCTTGCACCACTCGTCTTAGTTACTGTGACGCTTTTAGTGCTAGCGTTGCTGAGCGTGAAAGACACGATTCGCCAGCTGGGTGATGGGTATGCGAATGCGTACAGTAGGATCGTATACAATGTCTCGATGGAAAACAAAGCCGCTCTGGTCGCACCAACCAATTGCAATTATCTTCAACAAGTTTTGCGATATGAGCGTGAGATTCTTGAAATGCAGATTGTTTCGGACGGCAGAATTATCTGTTCATCGCTGGGAAATGTGATAAATCGTTCAATCGTTGACTTGGGTAATTTAACAGATGAACCACAATCGATGGAACTCGTTCCGATGCCAAGATCGCAAGATACGACGGTTGCCGTGATCAATAGAAGGGTCCTCAATGATCAAGTTTATCATGCTGTGTCATTACTCGCGGTAGACTATATGCGAGCTAATTTAGGCTATCGAACTGAGCCTAGGCTCAAGTCTGCGGCACTCTTTATTGGCGAACAGTTCACACCGAGTGACTCAGTCAGAAACGATGGTTTGTTTGCGTATACGGCGAGTACAGATATTCCAGGTCAAGAAATTCAACTTATTGCCAGTATAGAGTTAATTAAAGAAAAGGGTTGGTTCTATTTCTTAGCCGCGATACCAAGCACCTTAACCGCTTATATGGCTCTTTTTTATATCCGTCGTCTCCTTTCACAAAGCTCGGGTATCTATAGCGACGTTGAGAATGCGGTCAAACACAAGCAGTTCGTATTACATTATCAACCTCAGTTCGATGTACTTAGCGGCAAAGTCAGTGGAGTTGAAGCTCTGGTTCGCTGGAGCCATCCAGAGCGTGGTCTTGTTTATCCAGATGTCTTTATCCCTATTTTGGAGGAGTGTGGGTTAATCAATTCATTAACTGATATTGTCGTCGACAAAGCGATTAGTGATTTTTCAAAAATTTCTTTGTCGCGGCCATTTCACCTTGGTATCAACTTTCCACCTGGTTACTTTTTAGTTAAAGATAGATGCGAGAAGCTGATATTTCACGCCGAGCAGCTTAAAGCTAATGGGATCACTCTGGGAGTTGAAATAACCGAGCGTCAGTTGCTTAGCCGTCAAGCCAAGAGCGCAATCAGTCACTTAAGATCTAATGGGTTAGAAATCTTGATTGACGATTTTGGTACGGGACAAACTTCGTTGTCAATGCTCGAGTCAACGCCAATAGATTACTTGAAAATCGACAAGTGCTTTGTTGACTCCATTGGGCATAACAGTGTAAACGTTCCTGTGCTTGATGCGATCATTTCGATGGCTCAGTCTCTAAACCTCAGCTTGATTGCAGAAGGGGTAGAGCAGTTGGAGCAAGCAAATTATCTCAAAGCAAAAGGCGTAGCAGTACAACAAGGCTATTTTTATGGCAAACCAATGGAAATTACCGCGTTGAAACTTAGCGAGTAGACGGGGCTTGCTGAACAGCGTCTCGCGCCGCGCTCAATCCCATTTGATACCCTGCTTCAAGTTTCTCTTTGTTTGTCGTGAGCCTTCCTACACAGAAGCTGTCATCGGGTGTAATAACATTGATTGTGCAGTCCTTTGGAGGATGATTAATAAATGCCATCGTTTGGTTGTATTGCTTGGCACGACTAATCATGGCCTCTGCGAGCTGTGGTGTGTTTCTCATAATCTGACGCAGTATCCAAGGTGCCTTTGGGGGACGCTTCATGTAACCTTGCTTTTGAGACAGAATCACAGTAATGACTCTCGCGCCTTTGTTGTATGCCTCAACAACTGGGATAGAGTCAGCCACTCCGCCATCAATCATTTTTCGGCCTTCGAAACTGATAGGGGTTCGGTAAGCAACAGGCAGTGAACAAGATGCTTTGAGTATGCGTTCCAAATTACTTTCAGTGCCTAATGTATAGACGGGAGAGCCCGTCGTGACATCTGTGGTTACGATATGGAAAGGGGTCGACTGTTGATTAAAAGCTTGCATGTCATAGGGGTAGTGCAACGCAATATGATCCCAGAGCCAGTCAAGATCTAGCCAATGGCCACCTCTGGCAAATTTACCGAAGTTGATAAACTCACGCCGGCAAGAGTAGTCGGATATGATGGTGTAGGTTCGCCCACGCTGATTTGATAGCCAAGAAGCGATGTTAGTGGCGCCTGCAGACACACCAATACAAAAATCAAATGGCTTGTAGTTGTGGTCGATAAAGCCGTCCAAAACCCCAGCAGCAAATATGCCTCGCATCGCGCCGCCTTCAACGACCAAAGCGTGTTTTGTTTTGAGTGTCATCTCTATTCGATTCCCTTTTATTTTTGCAGCTCCCTTGTCGCCACTTTAAACTTATCAAATGGGTTATTGTAAAGCTGAACTATCACCAATTTTGTGGTCCGTTGAGTAGATACTCTCATCTAACATATCAAAAATTGGGTAATTTGCTCTATTAATTCCGTTTCTGTCGATGTGACAAGTAAGTCAACCTGTCACGTCGCCCCGGCTAACTCCTAGTCTTGACTCCACACTACGTGCGGCTAAGCTTATGAAGTTCAAGTAACAAATCAATTAATTAGTGAACCTGATAACACATGGAGCGGTTATGTCATTTGCCCGTATCGCAAGTAATGTTAGTGAACTCATCGGTCATACCGACTTAGTCCGAATCAATAGTCTTTCCGAAATGTCCGGCTGTAACATTCTTCTTAAATGTGAACATCAAAACCCAGGAGGCTCGATAAAAGATAGGGCAGCGCTGCAGCTCGTGAAAGATGCGATTGATAGTGGCGAACTTAAACCGGGGATGACGATTGTTGAGGGGACTGCTGGTAATACTGGTATTGGACTGGCATTGGTTGCCAAATCAATGGGTTACAAAATGTTGGTTGTCATGCCAAAAGGTCAAGCGCAAGAAAAAGAGCGTATGGTTGCTCTACATGGTGCGGAACTACTGTTGGTCGACCCTTGTCCTTTTTCTAACCCTGATCATTTTTATCATACCGCTAAGCGCATCGGTGCCGAGCACGACGATTATTGGTGGGCAAATCAATTTGAAAACTTAAGCAATTACCGAGCTCACTATTTACATACAGGGCCAGAGATCTGGCAGCAAACTGAAGGCAATATTGATGCACTTGTTACTGTCGCTGGGACGGGCGGAACCATCGCAGGAAATTCACATTACTTGTCGCAGCAGCAGCCAAACTTAAAAACTTGGTTAGTCGATCCAGATGGCTCAGGCATTCATTCCTTTCTGAAAACGGGGCAATATCGATCGTCAGGAAGTTCGTTTACCGAAGGTATAGGAATTATGCGTGAGGTCGAGAACTTTAGGCAGGCGAAAATTAATCACGCAATAACATTGCCTGATCAGGATCTAGTGACGATCTCTCGGCTTGTCTCTGAGCGTGATGGTATATTGCTTGGAAGTAGTTCTGCGTTGAATGTAGCAGGGGCTTTGTATGCCGCCGCTAGAATGGGAAAAGGAAAGACGATTGTTACTTTCAGTTGTGATCTTGCTGAGCGCTCTTATTCCAAGTTATACAATGAAGAGTTTCTGAGAGAAAAGGAAATAGAACTCAACAAGGAAACTCTTGCCGAAATATGGTTAAGGTATCAGTCAGACGATGGCGGCATGGTGGTTGACGTCTAGTGTTTAGATAATAGGTCGTAAGGGCAAACCGGCAGTCCTTGCCAGTTAAATGGTCACTGCTCTTCGCTCTGGAAGTGATTCAGTTACTCTACCATGTTAAAACATTTCCTGTTTTTAAGACGTAAAAGATGATGCAGCCCGTTGATATAAGAAAAGAATAGACAGCTAGCCATTGAGTCAGTTTGGTTAAGATACTGACTTTGAGCAGTCGACCAATCAGGTTAGAGCGTGTGTTAGATTCAAAATATGAAAACGCGCAAACACCATTAAAGATGATCGAAATTGTAAAGCCAATTGAGGCAACTTTTAGTGCAATTGAGCTTTGTATTAAGACCGTCTCCCCAACAATCGAGAGATAAAATGCCATACTTGTGGCAGCAAATGCATGATGAATCCATTTACCGGTTTGATTTTTTATCGCTGAAGTCATTGATTTCCCGAGTTTGATTGCTACTTAATTCATAAGGCCATATAGCGGACTAGAGTTGGTAGTTGTATTCCAACCGTATATCTGTACTGTTGAGAGATTTACCCCAGTTTACAAACGCTCGCACGTTTTGTTTCGAATCAATTTGATAACTAACGGCCGCTTCATGCAGCAAACCAAATATTGATTCTAGTTGAGAGTTACCCCCCAATTGTGAAGAGTAAGTCGGGTTGTAGTTCATCCAGATTTTGTCAGTAATACTAAGCTTAGAATAAAGCCCAATAGTGGCAAAACTAGCGGGAACTTCATAGCCTGCATTGTCGTTAATGACTAGGCCAGCACCGGCCAATGGATAGAGCTCTAGCGAGCCGATAGCAGGTAGAGCTTGGATTAGAGAATATGAAGCTCGCCCAGCTTGTTGCTCGAAACTCCAATTCAAGTCAATTTGGCTACCGATACCGTTTAAAGTATTAACTTTAAAGTGACGATAACGTCCTTCATTAATAGAATCACTACCTTCCAAGTTTAGCGAATGACCCAATGCCCCTTTAAGTTCTAATACGTGCATTGCAATGGTGTGCGAATTGTTGGTGTCATATGCGTTGCCAAGTTTAATGTTAAGCCCTTTATCGGTAATGCCGCCTCCTATTTGCGTGTAGACAGACATTGGGTCACTCATATCTTGTAAAGCTTGCGAATCTGCAGAGTCTGTAGCAAGTGCGTTGGTATGAGTAAGTGCCAAGATTAATGCAGTAACTGTTTTCGTTTTCATGTTCGAGCCTTTTCATGCTAACTGCTCATCTTTGAGTAATAGACATGGTTTGTTTTGATGCTCAGTACTTGTCCGAAGTACTGTACTGGTAGCAAATGATAGAGGGCTCTTAAGCAGGAGAAAAATAACCAAATCATCGATAATGAATAACTGCTGGTTATTTTACTATCTCAAGTGAGGGGTACTTGAGTCACCAAAGGTGTAGTAATTACTTTTGGTTATATTTTAATGTCCAACAGGCAATTTTTTAGTAACGGATTAGCACGCTATTCTTACCTGGCTTCGACAAAGTAGAGCTTGTTTCGGTCGATCTTCTCGTTCGGTTTATCAAGTATTATTTATTCCTGCTCCGACTATTAGGTAAAGATATGAAAACTTCAGTTATTGCATTAAGCATTGTTATGTCACTGTCAACGGCGACTGCCTTCGCTCAACAAGAACCGAAACCACCAATTATGAACAATCCGATTGTAGTTCAAGAAATTGGGATTGAGATGTTAGAAGACATAGCGAAATGGGCTATGCCGGCGGTCTCTTTTTTCAATACGAAATACGCGATGGAGAAAGACTTTAAAGCGCCCACAGGAACAACCGTCTATTGGTCAAAGCCATTCGCAGATGAAGTACAGCTATTAACTCCAAATGATACGAGTTTATATTTTACAACTCAGCACGATATGAGTGATGGTATTCCTGTTGTGGTTGAAATACCACCTAACCAAGATGGTTTGAATGTATTTGGTTCTATTATGAATGCTTGGCAAACGCCAATTGAAGATGTTGGTCGGTTTGGTATTGATGCTGGAGAAGGGGGCGTGTACTTTATTACTCCTCCAGGATATGAAGGGGAGATCCCTGAAAATGTCATTCACAGAGAATCAAGCACATTTAATGTCGTAACTGGCTTTCGTATCACGCCTAAGTCATTTACCGATAAGGATTTAGCTGCGGCCGCTAAATATGGAAAAATGGCTAAATCTTATCAACTAGGCAGTGAAGCGACGTTTAAGGATGTTAGTGGGATTTACCACAATCCACTACCAAATTATGACGTTTCGTTCTTTGACCAAGTTGACTATGTACTTCAAGCAGAGCCATTACTGGCACATGATGCGCGTTTCCATGAGATGGCTAAGCAATTTGGGTTAGGAAGTGGCAGTCATAATATTTCTGTAGAAACTGGAAACATGGTTATGGCCAACGTGAAAACAGAATTGCTCGAGTTTTTCCGTACTGGAATTGGTCATCCAATGTTCAAGGGCGCTAATTGGCAGCTCCCGGTAGATATTACAAAAGAAGCCGTGACACAATTTACTTATCTACATGGTAATGAATATGATTGGCAGCGTCGTGCATTAACATTCCATTGGGCAATATGGGCTCCAAAATATCTTGGCGCAGGCACTTTTTATACGGTGAACCAGTTTGATGCTGATAATCAAGTCTATGATGGTGGCGAAACGTATGTCCTCTCTGTACCAAAAGACGTACCGGCTGCAACGTTCTGGTCTACAACGGTTTACTCAACCGATACATTTTCCTTTTACTCGGATGTTCATACGGTAGCATTGAACAGTTTACAAAGTGATTTAGAGGTTAATAAAGACGGGACAGTTGATGTGTACTTTGCACCCAGACTGCCGGAAGGTGTTAATCACGGTAATTGGATACCAACTAAGGAGGGTACCGAGTGGATGACGTTGTTCCGTTGGTATTCTCCAACACCAGAGCTTTTTAACGGTGAGTGGACGATGGGTAATATTTACAAAAAATAATAACCCTTTGGTACATGGAAGTACCTTACCTATTCACCCATAACTTAACTGTGATAACCTATTTAGAGGTCATAGATAGGGATCATTCATGAAAGATATTGAAATGTTGAGACTTGATTTTAATAGTCTAAAGTTGCTTAAAATTCTTGGTGAAGAAAAAAACACTAAACGAGCGGCAGAACGACTTTTCATTAGTCAGCCAGCGGTGAGTAAGTCACTTAAGAAGTTGCGAGAACAGTTCAATGATCAGTTGTTTACTCGCCGCCTGCATGGACTGGAGCCTACTCAGAAATGTGAAGATCTCCTTGCTCAACTTCCTGATATTCTCTCAAGGCTTGAATACTTATTCGAGCAGGGCACGAGCTTTGAGCCATCAACCTATACCGGAGAGATAAGCATACATCTCAATACTGTTCTCTATCACCCTATAATGGGAGCATTATTTTCTAAGCTCACAACCCTAGCTCCTAACGCTACAATACGCTTGGAGAACTGGTCAAATGATACTGAGCACAAGCTTAAAAATAACCAGGCGGATGTAGGTATTAACTTTGAACCGATAGAACTCTCAAAAGAAATCATTCAAAAACCGGTACGCTCTTCAAAAATTCGAGTTTGTTGTCGGAAAGATCACGCGCTAGTTTCACGGCCTGAATTCACCGCGGAAGATATTGCACTCAGCCCACTCATCTTAATGCTTATGCCGGACTATAATCCGGGCGATAACTATAGCGAGATTTACCTGAAGAGCAGGGGACTGACTCCAAAGGTACTATTACGCTCTGATAAAATGGAGCTATGCTTTGATGCTTTGAGGGCCCACAATGGACTGCTTCCTGTGAGTGAAATTGTAGAGCATATTCTACCTAATGATCTGACACTTTTATCATTGTCTCACCTTGATGGGATTCCAGATTACTCTATTGGTTGCTTTTACTCTCATCGAACTCGAAATTCACCTTACACATTATGGCTTTACGATGTGGTGTCTTCTGTTATCAATGAGTTGTTATCAGACAGTGAGTAGACGGTGCCGTAGTACAAGCTAACGAGTAATGAAGAGCTTGTGATTACACTAAGGCCAGTTGTGTGTTTTCAACTGGCCGGATACTTAAGTTCGAACATTTACCTGACAATATTACTCCAATTTTAGTTGACCACGACAAATACAAGCCAATTTATCCTTGCGTCGCTTTCTCAAACTTTCTGTTGCGATTAACGAACTTCATGACTTTCCCTTGCTTCCACATCATGATTCCGGTGATGGCTACGATGGGAACTAGGCCGAACAGTGTTACCGTCATGAATGATTCGTTGTTTTGCAGTGGAGAGTAAAGCGCCGCGCCTACGAACAATGCGCAAACAATATGTACCCATCTTAAAATCTGTCTCATTAACTGGCCGTTCATAATCTTTCTCCTTTGTTGTGTTCGGATAAATAATACGGGCTTATACGGCTGCCATTTTTGGATTGCGATGAAGTGTAATGTCATGGCGTGAATGGTTGTATATGAGGATAAATGGGAATGTTCTTTAGCTCATTGGACGATTGATAGCTAAATGATCATTCACGACTGATATCTTTGAGGTTATAACTATCGTCAATAGGAAGGCGATATCACTCGCGTTCTAGTGTCTGTTTTTTAATCCCTTTGGGTTTGAAAATATGAAATTTCTCGAAGTAAATTTGACAAAAAAGCACTGTTGATAATTTTGATGCTTTCGTAATTCTTTGTTTTTATTGTTGAATTTGTGTGGAGATTTGGCAAAGACCGGTTTAACGTCAGACAACTTTAGTTTTCGGCTTTTATACAGCTTGATGTCACTGACTCTCATTGTTTTAGCTCGTCTAGTTCTCTCTTTTTGTTGGTTTTGTAAGTTAGCACGCATAAGCAATTCTGGGTATGAATGAGCCATGAGTAATTTGCTATCTTTATAGAAAACCGAGACATAAGGGCAGCATCATGGAATTTGATTGGGTTGAATGGTTTGGTTACTTAGCATCTTTGGTGGTGCTGGTGTCTCTAACGATGACATCGATCGTCAAGCTTAGAGTGATCAACTTTATAGGTTGTTTACTGTTTGCAGCGTTTGCTTATTTTATTGACTCGTATCCAACCATGTTGATGAATCTTGGCATTGCCTGCATTAATGTCTACTATCTTCATCAACTTGCTGGCTCGAAAGACAAGTTTAAATTGGTGTCCGCCACCGTCGATTCTGAATACTTTGATCACTTTGTGGCAACCAATATCAAAGGCATTAAGCAACAGACCACAGTAAATGAACTAAGGGCAGGGAACTCAGCATTTTATATGCTAAGAAACAACGCTATTGCAGGTCTGCTGGTAGGGACGAAGCAAGACGATGGTGTGTTCAACGTTTGCTTAGATTACGTTACTCCAGAATATAGAGACTTAAAACTGGCTCAATATCTATATCAGACCAACCCAGAACTCATAAAAAGCCGCGGTATAAGTGTGCTTCGAGCAACGGCCAATACCTCAGAGCATAGCGACTATTTAATCAACGTTGGTTTTAACAAATTGGAAGGTAGCGACAATAGCTATGAAAAAAGACTGTAGTCTAACGACTCACGTGAACGTGATAGGTGAAACAGAAAGACTCGTTATCAAGCAGTTCTAATCCGTACTTTGGACTAGTATTTAGTATTAAACATATTGAAAAGGAAGCGAATTATGTTAAGGAACTTGTTAGGGTTAGCTCCAAAGCTTGAATTGGATGGCTCATATTCACCTTCAAAGGTCGCTTTGAAGCTTGCTACAGCAGATACGACAGATTACAAAGAAGTCGCATACACTCCGGTAAATAGCCCTAAGCGGAAAGTCTTAGTCATAGCGACGGAACAAAAGAACATGGAAATGAAAAATGGAAAGCTGTTTTCAACAGGTAATCATCCAGTTGAAACACTTGTACCCATGTTGCATCTCAAAAATGCTGGCTATGAGTTTGAAATATCAACGCCTAGTGGTAAGCCTGCAATTCTCGAAATGTGGGCATTCCCACAGAAAGACGAACATGTGAATTCAATTTACATTGAATATAAAGAGCAGTTTGAAGCCCCAATTAATCTAAGTGAACTTGTTGCCAATGGCCTGAACGCAGAAGACTATGCAGCAGTATTTGTTCCTGGCGGTCATGGTGCGATGTTAGGACTCCCTGGAGACGAATCTGTTGGTGCCGTTCTCAAGTGGGCGCATGACAACGAGCTATTTACAATTTCTATCTGCCATGGCCCGGCTGCTTTCTTGTCGACGAGCCAGACGGATTCTCAGTTTTTATATCAGGGATATAAGATGGCTGTTTTTCCTGATTCAGTCGACGCTCAAACCCCTATAATCGGTTACTTACCGGGTAAAATGCCATGGGGGGTGAGTGAGACTTTGAAAGGGCTTGGTGTTGAACTGGCTAATAGCAAGGCTGACAAAACGGTTTGCTGTGACCGTTTATTAATTACAGGAGCAAGTCCTTTAGCTGCGGATGCGCTAGGCAAGTTAGCCGCAGAAACATTAACGTCAGCGCGTACATAACTAATAAGGATAAGTGTCGCCCAGCCGACACTTTCTCTAGTCGTTGAACAGGCTAGCTACTTTCGGTAGTGATAGAAGCGCTGCACAAACACAAAGCACTGACCTATGCTGAACCTGGCTGTTTAGTGTTTACGGTAGAGCAAGATGTTAATGAGCCTACTCGATTCAGCGTTTACGAAGAGTTCGTAGATAAAGCCGCATTTGAGCATCATCAAGCGCGCGTTGCCGATTCCGATTGGGGACGAGTATCAGGAAACGTAAAGCGTTTCTACCAAGTATTCACCGATGAAGAACCTGAGCAAGCGTGACTTTTGATTGAGGTTCTTTATTGAGTGTATTGCAAATAGCCCAAGAAGCTTTAACGAGTGTGTTCAAATTAACACCAGTATTGATACCTAACCCGTGGCAAAGATATATCACATCTTCCGTCGCAACATTGCCACTGGCACCCGGCGCATAGGGGCACCCTCCTAATCCAGCAACGCTACTATCAATGGTGTTAATTCCCATAGTCAGCGCCTGATAGATATTAGCAAGGGCTTGGCCATAGGTGTCGTGAAAATGAACGGCGAGATCAGACAGAGATAGTTGATCAGCAACGGCTTCTATCATGGTCGCAATACGGAGCGGTGTGCCTGAACCTATGGTATCACCTAGCGATATTTGGTAGCAGCCCATGTCGTACATGGCTTTAGCAATATCAGCAACCTTGTTTGGGGAAGTCGCGCCTTCATAAGGGCAATCGACCACACAAGAGAGATAGCCGCGAACTTTAATATTGTGCTGCTTGGCTAGTGCGATGACAGGTTCAAAACGCGCCAAGCTTTCGGAGATCGAGCAATGAATGTTGTTTTGGCTAAAAGACTCGGAGGCAGAGGCAAATACCGCAATTTCATCCGCCTTGGCTTCTATCGCTGCTTCTAGGCCTCTAACATTGGGAGTGAGAGCGGAATAGGTGATACCAGGTTTGCGTTGAATGTTTTGGAACACTCGGTCTGAATCTGCCATTTGCGGAACACGCTTGGGCGAAACAAAGGCACCAGTCTCAATATAGCGAAGGCCCGATTGTGATAGCGAATCAATAAGGGCGACCTTAGCCTCTACCGAAACTTTGGGTTCATTCTGAAGCCCGTCTCTTGCGCCAACTTCGACGATGTTAACAGACTTTGGCAGCGTCATATTCATGGCTCATCTACCTTAGCACTCCAGTCAGGCGGTATTTTGTCAAAGAAGGCATTAAGGCCATGTTGACCCTGGGCTGAGACGCGGGCATTCGCTATCACCGTTGCTGTTTGACGAATAAGAGACGAATCAATCGCATTATTACATTGCCGGATTAGCGCCTTAGTGTCACGAATGGCATTCGGGCTGTTAGCAAGTACGCTGTTGATGAGCTGAACTAGGACATGCTCTAACTCATTAGCGTTGCAGAGTTGATGGTAAAGCCCCAACTCTAAAGCGGTGTGAGCTGATATCTTTTCTGCGCTTAACATATAGCGACGGGCAGCTCTCGCACCAATCGCGCGGATAGCGTAAGGCGCGATGGTCGCTGGTACTAAGCCAAGTTTTACTTCACTAAAACAGGCGATACTTGAAGGCTCAGCAACAACAATATCGCAGCAACATATAAGGCCTAATGCACCGCCAAAAGCGCACCCCTGTACCGCAGCTATGGTTGGAATCGGCAATTCATCGAGCGTAGACATCAATAAGGCAAGCTGCTCGGCGTCGGCAAGGTTGTCGTCATAGCTGCATTTGGCCATTGATTTCATCCAATTAAGATCGGCGCCTGTAGAGAAGTGTTTGCCTTTGCCTCTGAGTACTAGGCAGCGCACAGACTTATTTTCTTGAATTGAATGCAATGCGCCGATTAATGTTTGGATGGTTTTGGATGAAAATGCGTTTCCTTTTTCTGGACGATTGAGTGTTATTGACGCTACACCCAAGTCAGTAATTTCTACTATTAGATCTTCACTCATCGTGCGGCCTTACATTCTGAAAATACCAAACTCGCTGTCTGGTATTGGTGCGTTCAACGTGGCGTTTAGTGCTTGGCTTAGAACATAGCGCGTCTCTTTTGGGTCAATAATGCCATCATCCCAAAGTCTCGCACTGGCGTAGTAGGGACTACCTTCACGCTCATAATTGTCAATGATACCTTGTTTGAATGCCTGCTCTTGAGCGGGATCCCATTGAAGTCCCTGACGCTGCTTAACATCGTGTTTCACCTGCGCCAACACGTTAGCCGCTTGCATGCCGCCCATTACCGAGATGCGCGCATTCGGCCAGATCCACATCATGGTGGGATCGTAAGCTCTGCCGCACATACCATAGTTGCCAGCACCGTAGGAGCCACCAATAATGACGGTGAACTTGGGAACATCTGCGCAGGATACGGCCATAACAAGCTTGGCC
Organism: Vibrio sp. CB1-5; assembly: GCF_059412285.1. Classification (NCBI taxonomy): domain Bacteria; kingdom Pseudomonadati; phylum Pseudomonadota; class Gammaproteobacteria; order Vibrionales; family Vibrionaceae; genus Vibrio; species Vibrio sp. CB1-5. Next base: position 71,635 of record NZ_JBJHPB010000018.1, read on the forward strand.
CCATGCTTGGCAATGCCTCCTTCTTCAGCTTGTTTACCCACCATAAACCCAGTGATGTTTTGCAAAAAAAGCAGCGGGATCTTTCGTTTCGCGCACAGCTCAACAAAGTGCGCGCCTTTTTGTGCTGACTCTGAAAACAAAATACCGTTGTTGGCGACAATACCAATAAGCTTCTCGTCAATTCGCGCAAACCCGCAAACAAGCGTAGTACCAAACAATGCCTTGAATTCATCAAAATCTGAGTCGTCAACAAGCCTTGCGATCACCTCGCGAACATCAAACGAAAGACGCAAATCTCGATTGACGATGCCATACAGTTCTTCAGCATCGTATTTCGGTAAAGTCGCTTGGTGTCTCTCTTGCGATGGAGCCAACTGACCGGTATTCGAGATAGCTTCTCTCGCCATACCGAGCGCTTGGTGCTCATTATCTGCATAGTAGTCGGCAACACCGGATTTCTTACAGTGTACATCAGCACCACCAAGGGCTTCCTCTGACACTTGTTCGCCTGTCGCAGCCTTTACCAAAGGGGGGCCTGCTAGGAAGATAGTGCTTTGCTGTTTGACCATAATGGCGACATCCGCCATGGCAGGGACATAAGCGCCGCCGGCAGTGCAAAGTCCGAGCACAACGGCGATTTGGGGAATACCTTTAGCTGACATGCGTGCTTGATTAAAGAAGATGCGCCCAAAGTGCTCCTTATCAGGAAACACTTCAGCTTGATGAGGAAGATTGGCACCACCAGAGTCCACCAAATAGACACAGGGAAGTTGGCATTTAGCGGCTATCTCTTGAGCTCTTAGGTGCTTTTTAACCGTCAACGGATAATAGGTACCGCCTTTGACGGAAGGATCGTTAGCAATCACCATGCAATGAATACCGCTGATTTTGCCTATTCCAGCGACAACGCCCGCGCAATGAATCGCTTCATCGTAAACTTCCCAAGCAGCAAACTGGCCGATTTCGAGAAACGCGGAATCTTGGTCGAGCAGGGTAGAAATACGTTCACGAACGGGAAGCTTACCTTTTGCTCTTTGGCGTTCGATGGCCTTTTCTCCGCCGCCTTGCTTGATTTGTGTCACTCTTGTTTCCATCTCTTCGACAAGCGTGTTCATGGCCTGCATATTGTCTCGATAGAGCTCAGAGTCGCGTTTAATCTTAGTGACGATTTGTGGCATAAGCGCTCCTTACATCGACTCGTCAAACAGTTCACGGCCAATGAGCATGCGGCGTATTTCCGATGTACCCGCACCAATCTCGTAGAGCTTGGCATCTCTAAGTAGACGACCTGCCGGGTAATCATTGATGTAGCCATTTCCGCCAAGCAGTTGAATCGCATCGAGCGCCATTTGCGTGGCGAGCTCTGCGGTGTAGAGAATAACGCCTGCCGAGTCTTTGCGAGTCACATCGCCTCTATCGCAGGCACTAGCAACAGCATAAAGGTAAGCACGCGCCGCGTTACAGCGCGTATACATATCAGCAAGCTTGGCTTGTACGAGTTGAAACTGGCCGATAGCCTTGCCAAACTGCCTACGTTCATGAACATAAGGAACCACCAAATCTAGGCAAGCTTGCATAATCCCTAGTGGGCCAGCCGCGAGTACAACACGCTCGTAGTCGAGGCCACTCATTAATACTTCAACACCGCGATTGACTTCACCTAACACATTGTCGATGGGCACTTTGCAATCTTGGAAAACCAATTCGCAGGTGTTTGATCCGCGCATACCGAGCTTATCCAGCTTCTGCGCATGGTTAAATCCATCAAACTGTTTCTCGATAATGAAGGCGGTAATACCGTGTTGAGCTGCGTTCGGATCGGTTTTCGCATAGACAACCAACACATCTGCATCGGGACCATTGGTGATCCACATTTTGCTGCCATTCAGAATGAAGTGGTCTTCACGGCGCTCGGCTCTAAGCTGCATGCTGATGACATCTGAACCAGCGTTGGCCTCACTCATGGCAAGTGCACCGATCTGGGAGCCATCAACCAGTTTAGGAAGATACTTCTCTTTTTGAGCCTGATTTCCGTTTCGGTAAATTTGATTCACACAGAGATTGGAATGTGCGCCATAGGAGAGAGCTACGGAAGCTGACGCGCGGCTAACTTCTTCAACGGCAACAACATGAGCCAAATAGCCCATGTCAGCGCCACCATATTGTTCGCTCACTGTCACGCCAAGGAGGCCCATCTCGCCGAGTTTCGGCCATAGTGGGTTGGGAAATGTGTTGTCGCGGTCAATGTCGCCGGCAATTGGGGCAATGCATTCGCGAGCAAAGGCGCTTACATGGTCACGAAGTAAATTGATGGATTCGTCCAAGCCAAAATCCATGGCGCGATAATGAGTGAACATGGTTCCTCCTCATACTGGACATGGACTTAACTTTGAGTAGTTACGGTGCTATTTCGCTTTAGCGAGCGCAGCCTTACAGCGTTCACGCGCCGTTGTTAAGTCTTCCAGTAGTGTATTGATGTCGTCGAGCTGGCGCTTGAGTACGGCTTCCTTCTCATCAATGATTTTCAGCATTTTGGTTAACTGGTCATCTTCTTGATGGGTATCGTACAGCTCGAACAGTTCCCTGATCTCCGCTAAAGAAAAGCCAAGGCGTTTCCCGCGTAGAATAAGTTTTAAACGTATTTTGTCGCGACGTTGATAAACGCGCATGGTGCCTTTTCGGTCCGGTTGGATCAGCCCCTCATCTTCGTAAAAACGGATACTTCTTGTGGTGATATCAAATTCTTTTGCCAGTTCACTGATCTTATAGGTGTCCACGTTACAACTCTCCGGGGGCTAGGGTCTGGGGTCTTAATCCACACATGCTCAACCACTGTTGTTCACAATCACTGTGATTATTGAGCCAGGTTTTAAATTTGTTTCTTTACGTTTACGTAAATGTTAGTGCTATGCTTACTAAAACGTCAAGCTAATCGTTGAGAACTCCAACACATCGAGTTCCAAGGAGGAGGGCAAAGATGGAACGACTGCAGCAGGCCATAGGCCAAAACGCCGTATGCATTGTGGCAGCGAAGCGCACGCCAATGGGCAAGTTTCAGGGAGCGCTTTCCCACTTGAGTGCAACTGAGCTCGGCAGTATTGCGATTGAGAATGCGATTAACGCCGTTGGTAAGACATCAAGCTTGGTGGATGAGGTATTAATGGGCTGTGTGCTCAGCGCTGGCTTAGGACAAGCCCCCGCACGGCAAGCAGCAATTGGGGCCGGTCTAGAAAACCATACGCCTTGCACAACGGTTAATAAAGTGTGTGGCTCAGGGATGAAAACCGTGATGCTAGCGAGTACCCAAATACAGGCAGGTGAGGCTGATTGCGTGATAGCGGGTGGAATGGAGAGCATGAGCAATGCGCCGTACCTGCTTAGTGGCGCTCGTTCAGGGCTGCGCATTGGGCACCATCAAACTCAAGACCATATGTTTACAGACGGTTTGCAAGACGCTTATGAAGGGGAGCTTATGGGCGTGTTTGGACAGAGAACCGCAGACAAGCTCGGCTACAGTCGTGAGCAGATGGACAGGTGGGCAACACGCTCTGCGACTCGAGCTAAGGATGCCGTCGAGAATCATCATTTCCTATCTGAAATTTGTAGCGTTACCTCAAGAGGTGGGCGCTCCATTGATGAAGATGAACTGCCCAAAACCATCAAGCTAGAGAAAATTCCTGCGCTTAAACCTGTTTTTAAAGTCAATGGGTCTATCACGGCGGCGAACTCCAGTGCGATTTCGGATGGTGCGGCAGTGCTTGTTTTAATGAGCGAAACCAAGGTATTAGAGCTGGGTATTTCACCTCTCGCTGTGATCAAAGGATTCACAACGTCTGCTCGCCAACCTTCAGAGTTCACCTTGGCACCTGTCGATGCAGTTCGAAAGCTTCTCGATAGGCTTGAATGGCAAAGCGGTGATGTCGATTTGTGGGAAATCAACGAGGCGTTCGCGGTGGTGACTCAGATTGCGATTGATTCGCTTGGTCTAGATGAAGCAAAGGTCAACGTAAACGGCGGGGCATGTGCACTAGGACACCCGATAGGAGCCAGCGGCGCGAGGATATTGGTGACCTTGATACATGCATTGCAATCACGAGCTACGAAGATTGAAGTCAGTAAGCCGTTGAAAGGAATCGCTACGTTGTGCATCGGAGGCGGCGAAGCTACGGCTATCGCAGTAGAAGTGGCGCCGGTCACCCGTCAAAAAGATTGAAAACGTTGTTATTAACAAGATAGTGAGCTCGTTACTTTTATATGGAGGTCGGAAATGAATTTTGAACTCAACGAAGATCAAAGGGCATTCGCCGAGACAGCTCAGCAGTTTGCGATGGATAATCTGCTTCCAAATGCTGGTCGCTGGGACGCTGATTGCCACTTTCCTAAAGAGGTCCTTAAACAGGCGGGCGAGTTAGGCTTTTTGAGTCTTTATACCCGTGAAGAGCAAGGTGGATTGGGTTTGAGCCGTCTTGACTCATCGATTATTTTTGAGCAGTTGGCGATGGGCTGCACCTCGACGACCGCCTTTATGACGATTCATAACATGGTGACTTGGATGGTAGCCAGTTTTGCCAATGATGAAATCCGCAAGCAGTTCGTACCAAAACTGTTGACAGGTGAGTGGCTTGGTTCCTACTGCTTAACGGAACCAGGAGCGGGCTCTGACGCGGCATCACTAAAAACAACGGCAGTCAAACAGGGCGACAACTACATTTTAACGGGTTCTAAAGCCTTTATTTCTGGTGCTGGTGAGACTGAGGTTCTGGTAGTCATGGCTCGAACTGGTGACTCGGGAGCCAAAGGTATTTCCTCTTTTGTACTGGATGCAACAAGCGAAGGCTTAAGCTATGGGCGGAAAGAGCCCAAAATGGGCTGGAACAGCCAACCCACCAGAGCGGTCACGCTTGACAATGTCGTTGTGCCAGCCACACAAATCCTAGGCCAAGAGGGTGAAGGTTTTACCTTTGCGATGAAGGGGCTGGATGGTGGGCGAATTAACATCGCGACGTGCTCGATAGGTACTGCGCAACATGCTCTAAACCTAGCGATTCAATATTTACAAGAGCGTAAGCAGTTCGGAAAACCGCTCGCTAGCTTTCAAGCGCTGCAATTCAATGTCGCAGATTTAGTGACAGAGCTGGTGGCAGCACGGCAAATGGTTCGATTAGCTGCGTTTAAGCTAGACCATGGACATCCGGATGCCACGACGTATTGTGCAATGGCAAAGCGTTTTGCTACCGATGTAGGTTTTAAGGTGTGTGATGGTGTATTGCAGCTATTTGGTGGCTACGGTTATATCAAAGAGTATTCGTTAGAGCGTCACTTTCGGGATGTTCGTGTCCACCAAATTTTAGAGGGCACTAACGAAATCATGCGGCTGATCATCGCTAGACGCGCCTTAAGTGACGGTGAGTCATTACTATGAAGATGCTCAACAAACCAAGGGAGAATGGTTATGTCAGAAGCGACACTCATTCCACACACGATTAAAGGGCACGTTGCAACGATTACCATCGACAACCCGCCAGCTAATACTTGGACTGCAGGCAGCTTAGTGGCACTCAAGCAGCTTGTTGAGGAGCTTAATCGAAGCCGAGAAGTCTATGCATTGGTGATTACCGGGCAAGGCAGCAAGTTTTTCTCAGCAGGTGCGGATTTGAATGTGTTTGCTGCTGGAGACAAGGAGAGTGCGTGCCGCATGTCTCGCGTCTTTGGAGAAGCGTTTGAAGCGCTGTCTAACTTTCGGGGCGTTTCAATTGCGGCGATCAACGGGTATGCCATGGGAGGCGGACTTGAAGTTGCTTTAGCGTGTGATATTCGAATTGCCGAGGAGCACGCAGTGATGGCGCTGCCTGAAGCCAAAGTTGGCCTACTGCCTTGTGCAGGCGGTACCCAGAACTTAACTGCTTTAGTGGGAGAAGGTTGGGCGAAGCGGATCATCTTGTGCGGGGAGAAGGTTGATGCGTCAAAAGCCCTTCAAATAAGTCTGGTAGAAGAGATAGTGAATTCGGGAGAGGCGTTAACTGCGGCGACCAATCTTGCTAATCAAGTTGCCCACCAATCGCCGTCTTCAGTAACTGCTTGTAAATCTCTAATCCAAAACAACCGCCAGAATTTTATTTCTCACGGGCTGGTCAAAGAGCGTGAGCTGTTCATTCAGTTGTTTGATACTGAAGATCAGCGAGAAGGCGTCAACGCCTTTTTAGAAAAGCGCTCACCACAATGGAAAAATCGTTAGGAGGCGTCATGTCTATAAGCAATTCAACGTCAAGTTCGTCGCCAGCGACTCAAGATACCGTTCGATTTCAAGAAATCATTTGTAGCGACCAACAGAGCAAAATTGCCGTTGCGACACTATGCAACCCTAAAGCTCTCAACGCGCTTACTCACAATATGTTGGTATTGCTTAATGGCCAACTTGAAAAGTGGCACGACGATGACGCGGTGCTGTGTGTGATACTGTACGGTGAAGGAGAGAAAGCCTTCTGTGCCGGTGGTGATGTGCGTACTCTGCATGACAAAATGAAATACGCGCCAATAGAAGATGCAAAAGCCTATGCTGAAGCGTTTTTTGGTACAGAATATCAATGTGATTATCTCATCCATACTTATAGCAAACCTATTATTGCATGGGGCGAAGGTATCGTAATGGGGGGTGGGATGGGGCTATTTATGGGGGCGTCTCACAAAGTGGTGACACCAGATTCCCGCCTTGCCATGCCAGAGATTCATATCGGTTTGTTTCCCGATGTTGGTGCGACCTATTTTCTGAACCGTCTCGACGATGACATTGGTTTATTCCTCGGGCTTACGGGGGTAATGATGAATGGCACCGATGCTCTGGACGTTGGTCTTGCCAATCACATGAACGCACCGACGGATAAACAAAAGCTACTGCATCAATTGCAGCAAACGGATTGGAACAGCATCGAAGACAGCTACGACTACTTAACAGAAGTACTCTCCGAGCTTGCAGACAATGCCAACATCGCCAAACCAGCTGCTCATCTTCTGCCGTTAATTCCTGACATTCAACGTGCTTGTGCGTCCGATACGCTTGAAGAAGTGTTTGATAACATTCAGGCGTTACCTTGTCACGAAAAATGGATGCAAACGGCCCAGCGCAATTTGATGGATGGCAGTCCAATTACGGCGCACATTTGTTTTCGCCAGTTAAAACAGTATCACCATTTGTCATTGGCCGATTGTTTTAGGCTTGAACTGATCTTGGGGCTGCGCAGCGTCGAGCATGGTGAATTTCAGGAAGGGGTGCGTGCACGCTTAGTGGACAAAGACGGCATGCCCCATTGGACATACGCGCACATCAGCCAGGTGCCAAAGTCAGTGATCGACAACTTGTTCACTTCACTGTGGCGTGAGCAAGAGCATCCACTTGCGTTGCTAGGGCATCATTAACTCGCGCTGGTAAATAGTGAGTTTAAACCATCGATGAATTGAAACAGCCAAGGAGGTTGTGATGAGTCAGCCAACAGACACAAAGGTTGCCTTTATTGGACTAGGAAATATGGGCAGTCCAATGGCGAACAACTTGCTCAAAGCAGGCTTTGGCGTGCAAGTTTACGATCGCGTAACGGCGTTATCGCAACCTCTTGGCGACAAGGGCGCTCTTGTTTGCCATAGCCTGGAACAGGTGCTCGATTCCGCGAACGTTGTTGTGACCATGCTACCAGCCAGTGAGCACGTCAAGGCGGTTTATCTAGGCAGCGATGATGAGAAAGGCATCATTGAACTTGCAACGACTGACACTTTTCTTATTGATTGTTCAACCATTGATCCTGACTCTGCGCGCCTAGTTTCAAGAGAAGCTCAAAGCAAAGGGTTGGAGTTTGTCGATGCCCCTGTGTCCGGTGGTGTTGCTGGTGCTGCTGCAGGAACGCTTACGTTTATCGTTGGTGGCAGCGATGAAGGGTTTGCCAAAGCGAATAACCTGTTGTCTTTCATGGGTAAAAATGTGTTTCATGCGGGCAAAGCGGGTGATGGGCAAATGGCCAAAATTTGCAACAATCTGATCCTCGGCTCTGTCATGGCAGCGACTTGTGAATCCCTTAGTCTTGGTGTGGATAACGGTCTCAATCCTGAGGTGTTATCGAATATTATTCTGCAAAGCTCTGGCAGAAACTGGGTTTTAGAACTATATAACCCTTGTCCGGGAGTGATTGAGCACGCGCCAGCGAGTGCCCAATATACTCCCGGTTTTATGTGTAAGTTGATGTCAAAAGATTTGGGGCTTGGGCTAGAAGCGGCAAAAATGAGCCAGTCTTCGGTGCCTATGGGAGCGTTAGCTCATAGTCTCTACGCACTCCATAACCGAAACGGAAATGCGGAGTTGGATTTCTCAAGTCTTTTTGAGTTTTTTCGCAATAAGCAGTAGAAGGGAGAAGTAAATGGAACTTGAACAGAGCGTTATCGCTATTACGGGTGCAGGACAAGGATTAGGTCAAACTATGGCGACTAGCTTAGCTCAGCAAGGAGCGAGCTTAGCACTGCTCGATGTCAATCAAGACGCCTTAACAGAGACAAAAGAACTTTGTGAGGCATTTGGGGTAAAAGCGCAAACATATCAGGTCGATGTCACCAATGAAGAGCAAGTAGAAAGTGTATTTCGTGACATTGTCATGGAATTCGGCTCTTTGAATGGGTTAGTTAACAATGCGGGCATCTTGCGAGACGGAATGCTGGTCAAATCTCGAGACGGTGAAATCAGTAAAATGTCTCTGGGTGACTTTAATGCCGTTATCAATGTCAATCTTACCGGTACGTTTCTGTGCGGCCGTGAAGCGGCTGTACAGATGATTGAATCCGATTCACGTGGTGTCATTATTAATATTTCCAGCGTGTCGAGAGCAGGCAACATGGGGCAAACCAACTACGCGGCTTCCAAAGCAGCAGTCGCGACGATGTCATCCGTATGGGGTAAAGAACTTGCTCGCTACGGCATCCGTTCTGTTGCTATTGCACCAGGCGTTGTGGAGACTTCGATGACAGCCTCGATGAAACCAGAAGCGCGTGAACGTCTGGAAAATATGGTACCAGTACGTCGAATGGCGGATCCAACAGAGATTGCTCATACCGTACGTTTCATTTTGGAAAATGAGTACGTTAATGGCCGAGTGATTGAAGTGGATGGTGGGTTGGTTATTTAAAGCGGGATGTTAACTGTGAGGTGACTCCAGTCCCTTGGATGATTTCTGGGGGGCTGCTTTTCTTTTAAAGAACTGGTTGATTGCTCGGTTGGACTGAGCAAGTGCATCCGTGCACTTAGTCATTGAGGTATTAGAAGCGGTAATCGATACCAAAGTAAACCGCAGACAATGAATAGTCGCGCTTTGAAATGACGGACACGTATTCAGCGTTTAATCCTAAGTCATCTGCTATTTCGTAACGTGCACCGAGACCAACGCTAGGGCTATTGATGTTTCTACTACCGTTTGAATAAACGTCTCCACCTTTAGCATTGGTAAAGCCAGCAAGGCCATAAACTTCAAATCCTGGATCGATTTCGTAGCTTCCGCGCACATATAGGCTGCTGTAAGATCTAAGGTCATTGATATAGCTATCATGGCTATCAACACCGCCGAAACGATATTCCGCGCCAATATTGTCATTAAATCGATAGCCAGCCATTAAATATCCAGTACCGGTGCTTGCATCATTAACGATACTTTGTTGGTTTCCATAACCAATGCTTGCTCCGGCATACAAACCTTGTGCGAGCGTTGGCAATGCAAATAGTGATGTTGATAGTAATAAAAGTTTATTCTTAAGTTTCATATACAATTTCCTAACGATTGTTGTGTAATGATGTTTTTTCCAAATCTAATGATTCAAAAATACTAAGTGCAGCGGTAAAACCGGTGCTAATTAAAGAGCTACTTAGATACTCTCTTCGGCTAACCATATTGCTGAGTAGATGCAATATCTGGATTAGAGATAGTCGTCGGCTTTGATCAAGCTCCCATGACGGTTCAACGTCGAGCTTGTCGCCTTTGAGTGCGGATAGCAGGGGCAGTTTTAAGGCTTCAAACTCCTGTTGATGTTTCAAAATCAAGCAGCTTAATGCTCTGATTCTTAGTCGGTTTGTATCAGACTCGAGTAGTTTGCGTCTCTCTGATGACAAGCCAGCTACTTGATTATGATCTAATAAATGAGCTGGCCTAATTTGCGATGAATAACTTGATGCCGATAGAGCACATAGATCAGGAATGATCACTTTGTTTTCTAATGATTCTTGCATCAAACTGCTATGTGCTTCCGAAATAAAAATGCTCGGTATAATTCGTCTATTTTCCACGTGAAGTCCGCCTTATATTGCTCAATTCAGTAATAACAAATTTGAGTGGCAACTAACCCGGTGTTATTCAGCATCACTTTCAATCACCTTGCGTTTGATGACTGCAGTAAATCGATTGTCAGTGGAATTGGCGGACACTAATACCCAGCCTTGGCTGTTCATATAATTGAGCGCATCCATTGGAGAGTTAAAGGAAAGGGTTTTGCCTTCCTCATCTCTAAGTAGGTCTTTATTTTTGAGGCCGATTTTGAGCGCTTGACCGAAATCTACTTCTACTTTCCATTGGGTAAGGCTGAGCATTTTCCCCGACGCGATAACCATCGCATATTGCTCGGTTTGGTTTGATCTAGACTTAGGTTCTGGCGAGTTAGGTTCTGGCGACTTAGCAGCCAATGCAGTTGAGCACATGGCAAGTGTCAATAAAGGGGTTAGAAAAACTTTATGAATGGCTTTCATGGCTGCCTCCAGTAATCTCGGGCTCAAAGTAAGCACGTTGTGTGCGACTGAGGCTTAGATTACTAGAGAGATTTTCCATTATTCGGAAAGGAACGGAGTAAATTGTATGAATTATGGATGTGACTTTTGGGTATTAGTCTTCGTTGTCACCATCGCGCTTTTGTAAAGAAGCGTAGAAGTTAGAGAGAAACTCGATGTCCTCTTTAGGCGCTGCTAGCATGAGATCGAGAAACTTTAGCGTACTTGCCGAAAGCGGCAGTTGACCACCATGTAGACGCTCTAACTGAGTCATAGGGAACAATTGCAGTAAGCTCACATCGAGTGCTTTGGCAATTCGGAAAAAGTCCAAAATGGTGAAATGACTCTTCGCTTCTCGATCCATCTTCTCATACAGGGCAGAACGGCCAATGTCCGCCTTTTTTGCCAGCCCGTTTTTGGATAGTCCCTCTTGAACCATGAGCGCCTCGATTCGCTCTATGACCATTTTTCGAAATACCGTCTCTTCAACGCCAAAAAACTCGAATCCTTCTGTTTCTATTTCTGCCATCGCCTTTGTCCGTTTTTCTGGAATCAGTCCTTTAATGGTATCTGAAATTCGGAAATTTGAAATGATAATTTAATAGCCAGACACGAAGACACATACCGTTTCAACTGACTAACCATTTATATAAGGGTAAACACTATGCTAACGACGAAACGCGCAATCCTTGCTACCGCACTTGCACTCTCTGGCGCAGCTCAGGCGATTTCTCTTGAACCAGCACCAGGACTGGACGTGAATCAGCCGTACTATGCGCCTCAGGCGTATGTGCAGCAAGAAAGCCTACCAATTGTGGACATTCGTGGCGTAAAACCAGCGGAGTACGCTGAGCTGTTTGAAAAGCAGGTAGGAGAAGAAGTTCGACGTGGTATTAAGGAAGCGCAGTACGTCTATAAACTAGCAGGGATTGATGTTGTCGAGTTTGAGAAAAGCTCAATGAAGGTACTAGAAAATTCACGAAAGTTAAATCCTGAGTACTTTGAAATCGTTGAAGCGCTGGCCAAAGTGGGTGGCATTTCACTGGAAACCATGTTCACTCTATCGCAATTAGATGCAGCGTTGGCGTCGGCCGCTCAGTCTGCATTAAGTGGGTGTACCACGGTAAGTTTCGCTGGTACGGGTGTGGTTGGTCAGGTAAACGACACGCCATCACTTTCTGGGGGTAACTACTGGGTATTGCAAGCGGATGATTATGTACAAGTGATGGCATCTGGCTTCTATGGCTCAGGTCAGACGCTCGGTAAAGATATTGGCGTTGTGATTAACTTCCAAGGCACTGACTCTAAAGGTGTTGGGCTTGAAGCAGACAGTGCGATTGAGCTAGGTGCACTTCAAAACTATCTCGTGCGAAATGCTAAGAATGTTGATGATGCCGAAAAGATCCTAGACCAATACCGCACAGTGGTCGCTTCTCACTTTAACTTTGCGGATAGTAACGGTAATACCGTTGGCGTTGAAATGCTTGATGGTGAGAACTATGTGATCAAACGTCCTGCTGGTGTTGGCCACGCCAACCACTCAGAGCGTCCAGGTGTGATGCAAGCCTTCGCAGAGTCTGTTGGTCTAGGTGAGAAAAGCGTACAACGCACGATTGCGACGGCGTATACCGAGTGGCGTGCAGAGTTCGCGCAGCAGTTCATCGACAACACGCCAGAGGGCAATGTTGATGCCGCCAAATATGTTCTGAATACCAAACCAATCGCGCAGCATGCCGCTTATGGTTCTGATTTTATTTCAACACTGACAGCGGTAATGGATGCCAAAGAGGGCTGTATGGAAGTGGCTCCAGGTGTGGGTGATTGGAATGATTTCCAGCGAGTATGTCTTGACAAGTAATTTGAAATTCGACCGGTAAATCTGAATAAGATAGTCACGCGCAATCCTTTCTAGGTTTGCGCGTTTTTAGGAAGTGATGATGAAACGTGCATTAGTGATGTGGTTTGGTGCCACCTTGATGGTTGGGTGCGCTGGCACGCCAATTGAACATCAAGGTTCCTATGAACTCTGCCAATCGCTTGCTTATGGCTACGATGAGGCGGTGGTCAGCGAACTAGAGAGAAGAGGGCAGTCTGCCACTGATAAAGAATGCGGAGATGCCAAACGTGAAATGATAAAAGAAGTCGAGGCTAGACGTTTTCTATGGAGTGTGGAGCACTCGCTAAGGCATGAAGTGGATTAGGTTTTGATGCAGCTTAAGTCGTAATTAAATTGGCAAAAACAGCCCTAACAAAGGGCTGCCATTGTATCGATTAATGTTCAGGTGTTTCTAACAAACGAATGGCACTTTCTACAGCCGCACTCATTGCCTGATCATCTTGAAGCTTACCTGAACCAGCAGGGCCAAGTACATTGGCATAAAGGTCTGCTTGTTTATTGAAAGGTAAATCTAACTCTTCATATAGATGCTGTCTGATTTGGGCATGTTCTTCTGGGGTATTGTTGGAGAGGCTTACAAGCGTTTGATAAATTAAATCCTTCATGGTGTATCCATTTTTCTTTTTTTACTACGGGGGAGCGTGATTGTATCGGGCTTTAAAGCAAGTTTCTTATGCAACTGTCACACTAATGATAGTTAACATGAAACTGTTCGCAGCTTTTGAACTAAGGTTTGCCTCATGGTTAGCGTAATGCTTTGATGTTTAATTCTTAGACGGATAGTGGGTGAAGCGTGATGAGTGTTGTATATAAAGTAAGTTCTGTTTTGTTTTTGGTGCTGCTGTCGTATTCAAACCATACCTTCGCTCTAGAAGCCCTTGGGCTACTGAGGGAAGATGGTTCAAAGCTTCAATACTATTTAAAAAAGAATACCCCAAACCATGATGACTTACTCATTCTAGTTCAAGGCTCAGACTGTAATAGCGTTACTCAAAACGCCCGAATTAATCAAGAGTTACCAAAGATACTCCCCAACGCCGATGTATTGACTGTCGAAAAGTATGGTATTGATGCAAGCTTACGTTTGAGTGAGGAGATTGAGAGAGCGGGCTGTCCTAAGGCGTATATTGACAATGATTCACCTGAGCAACGTGTCAGTGATTATTTGCAAGTGTTGGCTCATGTGGAAGCAGGCCAGCATTACGATAGAGTCATGATTGTTGGAGGGAGTGAAGGCGGACTGATTGCCAATATGCTAACAGCGAACACGGATCGTATTTCTTATACTGTTTCCATTAATAGCGGTGGTAGAAAGTTTATTGATGACGTAATCCACAGTATTCGTGTTAACGCTTCTTCTGAAGAGGTATTTGAACAAGAAAGTCAGGGGTTTATGGGTTTTTATAATCACCTATTAGACAGTGAGCCCTTTGAACTGGATATGAGTAATCACGGTTATAAATGGTGGCGAGGTGTATTCTCAGTCGACCAAGTTGAGGTAATAAAGCAAATCAATACACCTGTTTTACTCATCCAAGCTGGTCAGGATGAAAACGTCTCGGTCGATTCGGCTATCGAGATGGCCAAAGATATCGCGAGTAGCAATCCCAATATAGAGTTCAAGTTATACAGTGATCTTAACCACGGATTGAAGCGCTCTACGGGAGATGATGCTCTTAGTCTGGTGATTGAGGATATTCAAATCTGGCTAAAAAAACAGTCGTGATGATAAAGCCATTTTCTTGCTGATCACATTCCACGATAGCTTGGTCCTCCACCGCCTTCAGGTGATGTCCAGTTAATGTTTGCCGATGGGTCTTTTATGTCGCAGGTCTTACAGTGAAGGCAGTTGGTCGCGTTGATTTGCAACTGTGGTTGTCCGTCGGAATTGATGATTTCATAGACACCTGCTGGGCAGTAGCGCTGACTCGGTTCGTTGTATTGGGGTAGGTGGGTCTCGATAACCAGATCTGGATCATGCAGAAGAAGATGACACGGCTGGTTTTCTTCATGCTGCGTACCAGAGAGAAACAGCGAGGAAGGTTTATCAAAGCTTAGTTTGCCGTCTGGCTTAGGGTAGTCGATGGGCTTGGACTGTTTGACTCGATCTAGGCAGGCATGATCTTCCGTAAGATCCTGCACTTTCCATGGTGCAGATCTTTTGAATAGCTTTGGCCACCAGTTTTGTTCGACTACATTGACTAGCCCGCCAATGGGTTCACCAAACCGATGAAGGTTAGCACCAAAATTTTGGGTGCTTGCCAGCTCATCATAAAGCCATGAAGATTCAAATTCACTTTGATAGTCAGGCTCACGTTCTGGTTGCGGTGCCACTAGAGACTTAAATACTGCTTCTCCCGCCAACATACCTGATTTCATAGCCGTGTGGCTGCCTTTAATTTTCCCCATATTGAGCGTACCAGCGTCACAGCCAATGAGCAGGCCACCGGGAAACTGTTGTTTCGGTAGTGAACGCAATCCCCCCTTGGCAATGGCTCTTGCCCCAAAACATAAACGCTCGCCATCGGACAAATATTTGGCAATAGCTCGATGATGTTTAAAGCGTTGGAATTCTTCAAAAGGATTGAGATGAGGGTTGCGGTAATTGAGGTCGATAATCAAACCAACCGCAACCTGGTTATTGGGTAAGTGGTATAAAAAGCTACCACCAGTGCTGCCCGTTTCATTGAGTGGCCAACCTACACCGTGGACAACGTTTCCTTGTTTATAATGCGGATGGTCTTTTGGCAGTTGCCATAGCTCTTTAAATCCAAGCGCATAGTGTTGGGGCTGCTTGTCATGGTCGAGAGAATACTTGTCGATGAGTGATTTACCTAGATGACCGCGAGCTCCTTCCGCAAAAATGGTGTATTGAGATATGAGATCAATACCGGGCTCGAAGTTAGATTTTTTCTCTCCGTTTTTGTCGTGACCCATGTCAGTGGTTTGCACACCAACCACGGTGTTCGCTGAATCATATAAGACCTTACTCGCTGCGAAACCAGGAAAGATTTCGACTCCTAACTGCTCTGCTTGATCTGCTAACCATCGACATAAATTACCAAGGCTTATGACATGGTTGTCTGAGCTGTTTTTTAAACTGTTCGGGGTCAGAAATTCAGGTATTACGACATGATTAAGGTAAGTGGTGAGATACAAACATTCATCATTGGTGACGGGGTTTTTAACTGGAGCGCCGAGGCTTGCCCAACCGGGGCAAAGCTCATCTAATGCACGAGTTTCAAAAACGGCACCGGAGAGTATATGCGCACCGACTTCAGCCCCTTTTTCTATCACGCAGATTGAAAGTGGCTTTTCTTGCTGCTGCAATTGAGCTAGTCGAATGGCAGCCGAGAGCCCAGCGGGGCCCGCACCTACAATCACCACGTCAAATTTCATTGATTCTCTTTGCATGTTGTACACCTTGGTTGCCATCCATCGGATCTTAAAGATGTTACGTATAACTATAGTGCAGTTGACGTAAACGTAAACTTGGCTAAGCTCATTTTATAACCACTTTATGGCGTTTGAGTTCAAAACAGGAGGGTGTATGAAGGTAATAGTGGCGGTTAAACGTGTCATCGATCCCTATGCAAAAATCCGAGTAAATGCCGATGGGTCTGGGGTTGAAACCAACAATATGAAGATGTCGATGAACCCATTTTGTGAGATTGCAGTCGAAGAAGCGATTCGGTTGCGAGAGGCGGGTGTTGCAACGGAAGTCGTTGTCGTCAGTATCGGTGATATTGCTGTTCAAGAGACACTTCGTAATGCACTTGCCTTAGGGGCTGATCGCGCCATTCATGTTGAAACCGAGTCAATGTTAGAGCCTTTAGCCGTGGCAAAAGTGCTTAAGCAAGTTATGTCACAAGAATCGCCTCAATTGGTGTTAGTGGGCAAACAATCTATTGATACTGACAACAACCAAGTTGCTCAGATGCTCGCCGCTCTGACTGATCGTCCACAAGGTACATTCGCATCGAAACTTGTTATCGAAGGAGATGCTGCATTAGTGACAAGAGAAGTGGATGGCGGATTGGAAACATTGAGTTTGCAGTTACCAGCGATTATCAGCACTGATTTACGCCTCAATGAACCAAGGTATGCCTCTTTGCCCAACATAATGAAAGCGAAAAAGAAGCCGCTAGATGTCGCTCCCATTGAATCATTAGCGGTTGATATTGAGTCGCGTCAAGAGGTGTTAGAAGTGATGGCTCCGAAATCACGCGCACCGGGTCAATCGGTAGCGAGTGTCGACGAGCTGGTGGATAAGCTCCGTAATGAAGCCAAAGTGCTTTGACTAAGGGGGAGGGTAAATCATGGATAGTAAAACATTGGTCATTGCTGAGCATGATAATAGCAATATCGCCGCAGATACGCTGAAAACGCTACATGCTGCAAGCCAGATAGGCGGTGATATTGCTGTTCTTGTGGTAGGCAACAAGGTTACAGCAATAGCGGAAAGCTTATCAAAAGTGAAGGGAGTAACGCAGGTATTCCGTGTCGATGCCGAGCAATTCAAACATCCCACCGCTGAAGATGTCGCTCCTATTATTGTTGAGTTGAGCGAGGTGTTTACTCATTTTCTTGCACCAGCAACAACATTTGGCAAAAACCTTATGCCGACAGTGGCAGCGCTGCTGGATGTTGGGCAGTTGTCAGACGTTATTCAAATCGAATCACCCGATACTGTTATTCGTCCGATTTATGCCGGCAACGCGCTAGCGAGAGTAAAGTCCAACGATTCCAAGTTGGTGATGACGATTCGTGGCTCAGCGTTTGATTCAGCGAGTACGGATAGCCAAGAAAATGCATCAGTTGAAGCGCTTGTGTCAAAGACTTCTCAACAAACCCTGGCTAGCTTTATTGATTCTCAACAGACGGTATCAGAGCGCCCCGACTTGTCGTCAGCAAAAGTCGTTATATCAGGAGGTCGAGGTCTAGGCAGTAAAGAAAACTTTGCTCTCGTTGAGCGCTTGGCCGACAAACTGGGTGGTGCCATTGGCGCATCAAGAGCTGCGGTCGACGCCGGTTTTGTTTCTAACGACCTGCAAGTAGGTCAGACGGGCAAAATTGTCGCTCCTGAGCTCTATATTGCTATTGGTATCTCCGGAGCTATTCAGCACATGGCGGGAATGAAGGACTCGAAGGTTATCGTGGCAATTAATAGTGACCCGGATGCAGCGATCTTTGAGGTGGCAGACTATGGGTTAGTTGGAGACTTATTCGAAATCATGCCGGAGCTGATTGATAAGGTGCCTTAGCCTATCTTTCGTTGTTCAAACATACTATCTGAAAGGGCTAAGGTTTGTTGCAAGCGACCTTAGCCTTCTTGTTTGTCGCTTTCCTTTAATGTTTTGGCCGCGTAGCGAACCGCAAAAACACACATCAACATCATAATAAAGGGTATCGAAGCCAAAGACATTTCGACCCACGAATACTCAGCAAAGAACTTTGACAACAAAAGATGTGACACTATGTTGAGCACAGCAATAGCGATTGCGACAACGAGTAGCTTTGATTCTCGATTCAAAACGAACAGCTTCCTATCTAGATTACTATTTTTGAATTGGAGCCAGTGTTCCAATTTATCTGAAGGCTGCGACTATATCATACGGACGACGGTGGTTTCGTGATGGTGCAAATACTTTGAAGTGTTGATGCTTGCCGTAGGCGTTTTCGAAGCGCAACATGTTGAAAATGTGTGGAAACGCTTAGGGCAAACGATGTCAGGAATTACCGATTTAGAACAGTTACTCGCATCAATGGAGCCACGTTTAGTCGATGGGGAATTTGTGTTTTGTACAGTGAAAGGCTCACTGGCTGAATACCTTATGCTCGATATCTTAGGTTCGTTTAAAGAACAGGAAGGCTTGACTCTAATACTTCCAAAGCTTCAGGCAGAGCAAGCTGAACTCGACTATGAAGGGGTGTTTAGAATGATCACTTTGAACGTTCACTCCAGTCTTGAAGCGGTCGGCTTAACGGCAGCGGTGTCCAACAAACTTGCGGAGCGGAATATTAGCGCTAACGTGGTAGCAGCCTATTATCATGACCATATCTTTGTCCAGTCTTCCAAAGCAGATGCGGCGCTCGCTGCGCTTAAGGAGTTCCTAAGTGAGTAAACCTATTCGAGTAAAAGCAGTCTGTCTTTGTCGATATGATAGAAAAATACTGCTGGCGGAAGGTTATGATCCGACAAAAAATGAGCACTATTTGATGCCGATTGGTGGCGGGGTTGAGTTTGGAGAGCTTGCTGAACAAGCAGCGATTCGTGAAGTTCGCGAAGAGATAGGTGCGGATGTCTCAGACTTAAACTTACTTGGCGTGAGTGAGAACAGGTTCACGTTCGATGGCGTTCCCGGACATGAAGTGGTTTTTGTCTTCGAAGGTATTCTTGTAAAACCCGATCTTTATCAGAAAGAACGTTTTAAGGGCATAGAGACGAATGGCGTTGAGTTTACCGTAAGATGGGTGCCAGAAGAGGACGTGATCAGTGGATCGATTCCCGTATACCCAGACGGTATTCTGTCTATGCTACAACCGACGAGTTGATGAAAAGGAGATTCAATGAAATACGATGAGTTTAATGAGTATTGTGGTTCCTTTACCGCTACCTCACATGTGATTCAGTGGGGAGATGCACACGTGTGGAAAGTGGGCGGAAAGGTGTTCGCGATTGGTGGCTGGAGTAAGGAGGGGAGTGAGGCTTATATCTTCAAAACTTCGGATCTCAACTTCGATTTTCTTTCCGATCATGAAGGATACAGACCGGCTCCTTACTTTGCTAATCGTGGAATGAAGTGGATTCAGCAGACAGATACCAGCGGTCATTTAGATGAGGAGCTTCGTTACTACATCAGCGAGTCATACAAAATTGTGTCTAAGGGGCTTAGTAAGCGAAAGAGAGTGGAGTTAGGGATTGTTGTGGAGTGATGAAGTTACTCTAGGAAGCCACTTATAATTTAGACTCGTCATCTTCACGTAAGTGAAGATCTTCCAAAGCGTTTGACTTACCAAAGTACGCAGACTAATTCACGTAAACAACCTCTTAATCACGCTGTACCAGATTCCCTTTTGCAAGCGAATGACGGACACTTTCCACAGTGTCCTTTGTCATTACAAACCTTGCTGTAAGTGCTCCACCAACACCTTAACAAAGCGAGCAGCTTCACCACCTGTGCACGCTCTATGGTCAAAAGTTATCGAAAGCGGTAAAGCTTTAACTCCAACCGCTTGTCCATCCCGCATTATTACTTTCTCAATAATTCGACCCGCACCCACGATCGCGACCTGAGGTGGTGTCACCACGGGTGTCGCGAATATCCCTGCGATAGCACCAAAGTTAGACAGGGTGATGGTGGCGTGTTGCAACTGCTCTCGTCCAATTCGTCTGGCTCTTATGCCTTGGACAGTTTCATTTAACCAGTGTCGGATGCCAGCTTGATCGTATTCATTGGCGTTTCTGAGCACTGGGACATACAGCCCATGGCTACTGTCTACGGCAATACCAATGTTTACGTTGGAATGGACGCATCGGGTCATGGTTTCTGCGTCGAACCACGCATTAAGAGCGGGCTCTGTTTGGCATGCGTGCACCACGGCTTTGATAAGCCTTCCTGAGATGTCTTCGTTATTTTGCCAGTTGTCTAGCATAGCTTCTTCAGTGATGGTGACAGAAGCAACGGAGTGGTGCGACTGCGACATAGTGCCAACCATGGTTCGACGTGCGCCTTTAAGAACTTCCGTGCCGGGTGCTTGTTTGTCTATTTGATCGTAAATGTCATTGTCTGTGATCACGCCATCTTGGCCACTGCCTTTGACGCGAAGCAGATCGATTCCGAGCTTCTTCGCTAGCAGCCGAGCAGAGGGCATGGCGGTAATCGCGTTTTCCTCTGCGTTGTGGTGCGCCGCGCCAACCCAAAAGTCATCGACCTCAACGTGATGTGTGTGGTTGGACACATTGCCGACAACGGTTGCTGCATCATTGTTGCTTGATGAGTCACTAAGGTTAGCACCTTCCGTGACCGCCTCTTCGATTTCAATCAATAGGCTGCCAATACTGATGACATCGCCTTCTTCGCCATAACGTTTGACTATTTTTCCGCTGTACGGCGCGGGAACTTCGACAACGGCTTTAGCGGTCTCAACGGTAAGGATGACTTGGTCTAAGTCGACATCGTCGCCGACGTTCACATGCCATTCGACAATCTCAGATTCTGCGAGTCCTTCCCCTAAGTCTGGCAATAAAAATGACTTCATTTCCAACCCTCCACTAGCTCTCTTGCTGCTTGTACGATGTCGGTCTCTTGGATCAAAAAGTAGTCTTCATTTTTGTAGTAAGGCATCACGGTATCAAGGCCGGTTACTCGCTTAGGCGGCGCTTTGAGCATGCACATGGCTTGCTCTGAAGTTCGAGTAATGATCTCTGCGCCAACGCCGCAGCTTCTGCTGGCTTCATGAACGACCAATAAACGCCCGGTTTTCTCAAGTGATTTTAATATCGTTTCCATATCAATGGGTTTGATGCTCGCTAGATCAATCACCTCCACTTCGATACCAGCTTTAGACAGTGTATCCGCGGCCTGAAGTGACTCAACAACACATGCTCCCCAAGTCACAAGCGTTAAATCCCGCCCTTTGCGAAGGGTGTAGCAAGTATCAAGAGGCAGGGCTTCACCATTATCAACCACATTCGATTTAACGGTGCGATAGATGCGTTTGGGCTCGAAGAACATAACCGGATCGTTGCAGCGTATTGCCGATAGCAACAAACCGTAGGCGCGTTGCGGTGATGACGGGATAACAACCCTCAGGCCTGGAATATGAGCAAACAGTGCTTCGACACTTTCGGAGTGATGTTCTGGCGCATGTATGCCACCGCCAAATGGCGCGCGAAACACAATTGGGCAAGAGAGGC
The DNA here is from genome assembly GCF_059412285.1 of Vibrio sp. CB1-5. Taxonomy (NCBI): domain Bacteria; kingdom Pseudomonadati; phylum Pseudomonadota; class Gammaproteobacteria; order Vibrionales; family Vibrionaceae; genus Vibrio; species Vibrio sp. CB1-5. Next base: position 93,235 of record NZ_JBJHPB010000018.1, read on the forward strand.
GCCCGCGGGTGCGATTGCGCATTCGAGCCGCATGACAAATGATGTGTTCCATCGCAGGAAACACGAACCCCTGAAACTGGAATTCAGCAATAGGTCGCAGCCCTTGAGTTGCCATACCTACCGCAACGCCGCCGATGAGTGCTTCGGCGAGGGGGGTATCGATAACGCGCTTAAGCCCCAAACGTTCTTTAAGACCAACGGTAGCGCGGAATACGCCGCCGTTATCGCCAACGTCTTCTCCAAGCAGTACAACGCGTTTGTCTCTGCCCATTTCATGATGGAGTGCTAAATTCACCGCATCGACCAGCGTGGATTCTACTGAGGCGATAGGGCTTGCTAGGGGTTCAATATGCAGTTGATCAGCCATGTTGTCCTCCTTGCATGCGCATCGATTTGTTGATGAGTTCATCGCGCTGCGGACGAAGTTCTTTGGTGGGTTGCTCGTAGAGATAATCAAACGCGGTTTCTGGTGCTTGAGGTGGGGTATTGAGATAGCGAGCGACGGCTTCCTCAACCAGTACCTTGCTTTCCGTGACGAGCGAAGTTTCATCGGAATCTTGCCACCAACCTTGAGCTTCCAATAAGGTCTTGAGTCGTTGAATTGGCTCATACTCCCAAGCGGTATCAAGTTCGTCATCGCTTCTATAACGCGTGGCGTCATCGGCGGTGGTGTGATCGCTGAGTCGATAGCTTATCGCCTCAATCAGCGTAGCACCTTTACCTTTGCGCGCATTGGCAATGGCGACGCCGATTGCATCTAACATGGCGACGACATCATTACCATCGACTTTGAGTCCAGGAATGCCAGCGCCTTGGGCTTTATCAGCGAGGAATTCTGCCCCGCATTGCAGTGCCCTAGGGACTGAAATCGCCCATTGATTGTTGTTCACCACAAAGACCAAAGGAATGTTCCAAGCTCCGGCGCAGTTAATAGATTCTAGAAAATCGCCTTTTGAAGTGGCGCCATCACCGCACGTCACCAGCGCGACATCGTGATGGCCTTTGATCTTCAGTGCCGCTGCGACGCCTACGGCGTGGGTGCACTGAGTCGCTATAGGGACACAAAAAGGGAGGTCGGTACAGGGATTCTCGCTATTGGTGAATTCAAAATTGCTGCCGCGTTCATCACCCCCCCAATATTGCAGGTTTTTTTCCATGGGAATGCCACGAACCCACATGGCGGGCATGTCACGATAGTAGGGGATGAAAACATCTCGGTGAGACAGGGCGTGGCCAATGGCGATCCCTATTGCTTCGGCACCAAGGTGCGAAGGGTAGGTGCCGAGTTTACCGGTGCGTTGAAGGGCAACGGCTTTAGCATCGTACGTTCTTGCGACTACCATGTCGCGGTACAGCTTCTTTAGGGTTGCTTCGTTAGCCCAATCGGGTAGTGGGCTAACTAAGTGTCCTTGGTAGTCGATAAAACGATGCATGGGTAATGCTTGTACGTTCATCTCGAACTCCTTTTCACATACTCTGGATAAGAGTGATGTCGATAAGGCTGAAACCAGTACGTGTTTATACGCAATGTTTCAAACGCTTGGATACCATAAGTGTAAACAAATTGTTAAATTTTGCTTCAAAAGAGAAATGGGTTTTTAGTAAATAAAACCTTACAGGGCTAGTCTGTGGATGTTAAGTGCTAATTATTGAGCTAAGAGCAGTGTAATATTCTAGATTTTAAAGGATGAGATCTTTCGAACTGAAATATGATTCTGAATGAGAATTTGGAGAAAAACGTATAAAGTCGTCGAGGTTTGAGCAAAAAAGACCAATGGTGTTGGCCTTTTTATCGTCTGTTGATGAAAGGGAGGTTACAATGTCACCTCTTCACAGAGCTCTAAAGGCAGTCCGTCTGGGTCTTGGAAAAAGGTGTAGCGCTTGCCTGTATATTCATCGATGCGGATGGGCTCGACTGCGATTCCATGACCGACGAGTTTGTTTACGGCCTGTTCCATATCATCCACTACAAAGGCAAGGTGCCTTAAGCCTTGTGCTTCAGGAAAGTTTGGACGTGGCGGCGAGCCAGGAAAAGAGAACAATTCAATCTGGGTACCGTCTGGCAGTTCGAGATCGAGTTTATACGAATCACGCGCCTCGCGGTAGTTCTCCTCCAATACCGTTAACCCCAAAACTTCGGTATAGAATTGCTTCGATCTTGGATAATCAGAACAAATGATGGCAATGTGATGCGTTCCTTTGAGCATGGTCGGATCCTAGTTGTGTTTGATAAGTTTAGACGGCAACTCACGGGCAACATAGTCTATGAAGACGCGCAGCCTTGCTGGCATGTACTTAGTTTGAGCGTACTGCATTGCAATCGCCCCATGATAGTTACTCTTTATTGTCCAATCAGGAAGTACAGGCACTACGCTTCCATCATCAAGTGATTCTTTTATCACGAAGTCATGAAAAATACCGATGCCCAAACCTTGTTTTACACCACTAAGACGCATTTGCGAGTGGTTAATGGCGTAACGGCCGGACACAGTGACCGTGTGAAAATCATCGTCTTTGAGAAAGTCCCATACATTGTCTCTATCGACTTCAGCTAAATAGAGGCAGTCGTGGTGTTCGAGTTCGCTGGGTGAAGTAGGCAGGCCATTAGCGGTGATGTAATCCGGACTGGCGCAAAGCACCAAGTTTGTTGGACCCAACTCTTTCATTACTAGGTTTTCATCGGGCTTGTCTGTGAGCCTAAATGCGACATCGATACCTAAATTGAGCAAATCATAGTTGCCATCGATAGCGCGCACTTTAAGTTGGATCTCTGGATACTGCTGCAAAAATGGGGCGATAAATGGCTGCAATACGGAGTTGAGAAAGGCCTCTGGTGCCGCAATGGTAAGAGAGCCACTTGGTTCAGCATGATCCGACTGAGAGACTTCAATGGCTTGCTGAGCGGCATTGACCATGAGTACGCTTTGATCATAAACCTTTCTTCCTGCTTGAGTTATGAGCAGCTTTCGAGTAGTTCGTTCAAACAGCTTTACTGATAGGGCGCTTTCAAGTCGAGTGATTGTCTTGGAGAGTGCGGAGGGTGTGACACCTAACTTCTTGGCTGCGGCGGTGAAACTGCCCTCGTTGACCACCAAAATATACGATGCTAAGTCGGGCAGGAGCGCGATAAGTTTCTGACTAAACATGATTCGTGCCTCAGATTCACTAATGGTTTTCCATGTTAAGGGATAATCGTTTTCAGCACAATGAACTAAAATGATGGCATTCGTGAGATACACCTAATCAATAGAAATTGGCACTCTCACCCCCTACATAACCTATTGATAAATAGGATTGAAAAAGGAATCTACTATGTCTGCTTCGTTTTATAAGCAAATCCAAGATCAGATTGAAGAAGTAAAAGCGGAAGGTTTGTACAAGTCTGAGCGTGTTATCACGTCTCAACAACAAGCGGCTGTTGAAATCTCAACAGGTGAAGAAGTCCTTAACTTCTGTGCGAACAACTATCTTGGTCTAGCAAACCACCCTGCGCTTATCGAAGCGGGTAAAGCGGGCATGGATAAAAATGGCTTCGGTATGGCATCGGTGCGCTTTATCTGTGGTACTCAAGACATTCACAAAGAACTTGAGCAAAAGCTGTCTACATTCCTAGGTAAAGAAGACACCATTCTTTACACGTCTTGTTTCGATGCAAACACTGGTCTGTTCGAAACTATTCTAGGCAAAGAAGATGCAATCATTTCTGACGCACTAAACCACGCATCTATTATTGATGGCGTTCGTCTATGTAAAGCGATGCGTTACCGTTACGCAAACAACAACATGGCAGAGCTTGAAGAGCAGCTTATCGCTGCGACTGAAGCAGGTGCTCGCCACAAGCTTATCGTGACTGATGGCGTTTTCTCAATGGACGGCGTGGTCGCGAACCTACCAGCTATCTGTGACCTTGCTGACAAGTACGGCGCACTGGTTATGGTTGATGATTCTCACGCAGTTGGCTTCATGGGCAAAAACGGTGCAGGTACTCACGAGTTTCACGACGTGGTTGACCGTATCGACATCATTACGGGTACGTTAGGTAAAGCAATGGGCGGCGCGTCAGGCGGCTATACTTCTGGTAAGAAAGAAGTAATTGATTGGTTGCGTCAGCGCTCTCGTCCATACCTATTCTCTAACTCTGTAGCACCGGCCATTGTTAACGCGTCTATCCGCGTTCTAGACCTGCTACAAGAAAGCGGTGACCTTCGTGAGCATCTATGGGAAAACGCAGCTCACTTCCGTACTCGTATGGAAGGCGCTGGCTTTACTATGGGTGGTGCAGACCACGCGATCATTCCAATCATGCTAGGCGATGCGAAAGTAGCGGCTGAGTTCGCTGAGCGTGCTCTAGAGAAAGGCATCTACGTCATTGGTTTCTCTTTCCCAGTTGTACCTAAGGGTCAAGCACGTATCCGTACTCAAATGTCAGCAGCACACTCACGTGAGCAACTAGATCGCGCTATCGATGCATTCATCGAAGTGGGTAAAGACATGGGTCTTATCAAGTAATCGCTCTTTCATTGATTTTTAGCCCTGAGCTTTGGCTTGGGGCACAGTTTGGTAAATATTATGAAAATCAAAGCACTTTCAAAGCTTAAGCCAGAACAAGGCATCTGGATGACCGAAGTAGACAAGCCTGAGCTTGGTCACAACGACATCCTAATCCGTATCAAAAAGACCGCTATCTGTGGTACTGACGTCCATATCTACAACTGGGATGAGTGGTCACAAAACACGATCCCTGTTCCTATGGTTGTTGGTCATGAATATGTGGGTGAAGTCGTCGGTATCGGTCAAGAAGTTCGCGGTTTTGAAATTGGCGATCGTGTATCTGGTGAAGGACACATCACATGTGGTCACTGCCGTAATTGTCGTGGCGGTCGTACTCACCTATGTCGTAATACTGTAGGTGTCGGTGTTAACCGCACGGGCGCATTCTCTGAGTACCTAGTTATCCCTGCGTTTAACGCGTTTAAGATCCCAGAAGGTATTTCTGATGACCTAGCGTCTATCTTTGACCCGTTTGGTAACGCAGTACATACAGCGCTTTCTTTCGACCTAGTAGGTGAAGATGTACTGATCACCGGTGCAGGTCCTATCGGCATCATGGCGGCAGCGGTTGCAAAACACGTTGGTGCTCGTCACGTGGTTATCACTGACGTAAACGAGTACCGTTTAGACCTTGCTAAGAAAATGGGCGTAACGCGCGCAGTTAACGTAGCGAATGAGAACCTAAAAGACGTGATGGCTGAACTAGGCATGACCGAAGGTTTCGATGTAGGTCTAGAGATGTCTGGTGTACAAGCGGCCTTTAGCTCAATGCTAGAAACCATGAACCACGGTGGTCGTATCGCACTTCTAGGTATTCCACCATCAGACATGGGCATTGACTGGAACCAAGTTATCTTCAAAGGTCTTGTAATTAAAGGTATCTATGGTCGTGAAATGTTCGAAACATGGTACAAGATGGCTAGCTTGATTCAGTCTGGTCTGGATCTAACGCCAATCATTACTCACCACTACAAGGTTGACGACTTCCAAGAAGGCTTCGACGTCATGCGCAGTGGTCAGTCTGGCAAGGTTATTCTTGACTGGGAATAACAAAAAGCGGAAGCACTCCTGATGGGGTGCTTTTTTATATCTATACGTCATACGTCATACGTCATACGTCATACGTCATACGTCATACGTCATACGTCATACGT
>NZ_JBJHPB010000019.1:0-93547 GCF_059412285.1 Vibrio sp. CB1-5
CCTGTGACCCCATCATTATGAGTGATGTGCTCTAACCAGCTGAGCTACGTAGCCATTTCCATATTGTTGATTCTCTTCGAAAGTTGCCTTATCGCTGAGAACGGGGCGCATTATGCGGAGTTGAGTGTGATGCGTCAACTTTTTTTGTGAAGAAATTTGCGAAAAAGTGCCGTTCGAACTTTTTTTAATCAAACAGCTCTGTTTATGATCTAAAACTGCTAAAAAATTGTCGATTTTCTGAAGTGCTGTTTGCTCTGAAGTAAGGTCTCATTGTGAGTTGATAGCCTTGTAAAACAACAAAAGCCAGCAACTGCTGGCTTTTTAAACAATAACGAGTATGTAGAAATTACACGTTGAAGCGGAAGTGAACTACATCACCATCTTTAACGATGTATTCTTTACCTTCTAGACGCCATTTACCTGCATCTTTTGCTCCAGACTCGCCGTTGTATTGGATGAAGTCGTCATAACCAACAACTTCTGCACGAATGAAGCCTTTTTCGAAGTCAGTGTGGATCTTACCTGCCGCTTGCGGTGCAGTTGCACCAATAGGAATTGTCCAAGCTCGAACTTCTTTAACACCCGCTGTGAAATAGGTTTGTAGAGTCAGTAGCTCGTAACCAGAGCGGATCACTCGGTTAAGACCTGGTTCTTCAATACCCATATCAGCTAGGAACTCTTCGCGATCTTCGTCGTCTAGCTCAGAAAGCTCAGACTCGATAGATGCACAAACTGCAACAACCACGTTGTTTTCTTTTTCTGCGTACTCGCGTACTGCATCAAGATACGGGTTGTCTTCAAAACCATCTTCATTCACGTTTGCGATGTACATGGTTGGTTTTAGCGTTAGGAAGTTTAGGTAACCAACGGCTGCTAGCTCTTCTTTTGCAAGATCAACAGTACGCGCCATGCCACCTTCGGTAAGAACCGGTAGTAGTTTTTCAAGTACCGTTAGCTCGAACTTCGCGTCTTTATCGCCGCCCTTTGCTTTCTTAGCATTACGCTGAATTGCACGCTCACAAGAGTCTAGGTCAGCAAGAGCGAGCTCAAGGTTGATCACCTCGATATCTTCGATTGGTGATACTTTACCTGCAACGTGAACGATGTTTTCGTTCTCAAAACAACGAACTACGTGACCGATAGCGTCAGTTTCACGGATGTTCGCTAGGAATTTGTTGCCCAGACCTTCACCTTTAGATGCACCAGCAACAAGACCTGCGATGTCCACAAATTCCATTGTTGTTGGAAGGATCTTTTGTGGATTAACAATTTTCGCCAGCGCGTCTAGACGTAGATCTGGCACAGGTACTACGCCTGTGTTTGGTTCGATAGTACAGAACGGGAAGTTTGCTGCTTCGATACCAGCTTTAGTCAGTGCGTTAAACAGAGTTGACTTACCTACGTTTGGTAGACCAACGATGCCACATTTAAAACCCATGATTGTAAACCTTATTCAGCTTTGAAGGTGTGTAAGCGATTTTGTGCTTTTGTCAGGCCATCTTTCAGTAAGATGTCGAGACTGCGTACGGATTCATCGACAACAGCATCAAGGCATTCTTGCTCTTTTGCTGGTGCTTTACCGAGAACATAACCCGCTACTTTGTCTTTGTGCCCAGGATGGCCAATGCCGATCCTTAGACGATAAAATTCTTTATTGTTGCCCAGCTTGCTAATGGTGTCTTTTAAACCATTGTGTCCGCCATGACCACCACCTTTTTTGAACTTGGCAACGCCCGGAGGTAAGTCTAGCTCATCGTGAGCGACCATGATCTCTTCAGGCTTGATCTGATAAAACTTCGCAAGTGCTGCAATCGCTTTGCCAGACAGGTTCATAAATGTGGTCGGGATTAACAGTCTTAAGTCACTGCCATTGACCAGAATTCGTCCTGTGAGACCGAAGAACTTTGGTTCGTTTTTTAAAGTGACGTTATGGATACGAGCGAGTTCCTCTACCACCCAAGCACCTGCATTGTGACGCGTACGAGCGTATTCAGGTCCAGGATTGGCAAGGCCTACAAGCAATTTTATCTGCTGAGTCAACGTTAAGATCTCTCTTGAATCTCAAAAGCGCGGTATGATAGCACACTAAATTGGCACAAAAAAATGTGAATATAAAAAAACCACTTCGAAGGGAAGTGGTTTTCTCATTTCTAGGCGAGGATTACTTTGAAGTAAACATCGCAGAGATAGACTCTTCGTTGCTGATGCGACGAATAGCTTCAGCAAGCATGCTAGATAGAGTTAGCTGAGTCACTTTACCAGTGGCAGCCATCTCTTTAGAAAGCGTGATTGAGTCAGTCACGATAACTTGGTCAAGTACAGAGTCTTTGATGTTCTTAGCAGCGTTGCCAGAGAATACAGCGTGAGTTGCGTAAGCGAATACACGCTTAGCACCGCGCTCTTTAAGCGCTTCTGCTGCTTTACATAGCGTACCGCCAGTATCGATCATGTCGTCAACGATCACACAGTCGCGACCTTCAACATCACCGATTAGGTTCATCACTTCAGATACGTTAGCGCGTGGACGACGCTTGTCGACGATTGCGATATCGATGTCGCCTAGTGCTTTAGCTGTCGCACGAGCACGCACAACGCCGCCTAGGTCAGGTGAAACAACTACTGGATCTTCTAGACCACGCTCAGCCATATCTTCAAGAAGCACTGGCGTACCGAAGATGTTGTCTACAGGTACATCGAAGAAGCCTTGAATCTGCTCTGCGTGTAGGTCGATAGTAAGAACGCGGTCAACACCAACGTTTGAAAGGAAATCTGCAACAACCTTTGCAGTGATTGGCACACGTGCAGAACGTACTCGACGGTCTTGACGAGCGTAACCAAAGTAAGGAATAACAGCAGTAATACGGCCTGCTGAAGCGCGGCGCATTGCATCAATCATTACCACTAACTCCATTAGGTTGTCGTTAGTTGGCGCACAAGTTGACTGAATGATGAATACATCACTACCACGAACGTTTTCGTTGATTTGAACAGCGACTTCGCCGTCAGAGAAACGGTCAACAGTAGCATCTCCTAGAGAGATGTATAGACGGTCAGCAATACGTTGGGCTAGTTCAGGTGTTGCGTTACCAGCAAATAGCTTCATATCAGGCACGGTGGAAACCTCAGGGTTGCGTCCAGTTTAAACAGATTGTAATAGGGCTAATTCATAGTTAGCCAGGGTCTCTAGTAAAGGAGAGCGGTTGCACCCTTTCGCCACATAAGCGGAGACAGTGTCAGGAAGCAGTTCTAGGACTTTTTGTGCATTTTCCTGAGTTTTAAACTCTGAAAACACGCACGAGCCAGTACCCGTCAATCTTGACGGCGCGTATTGTAGCAGCCATGAAAGTTGGTTATCAACCTCTGGATACAGCATTCGGACAATTTTTTCGCAATCGTTTCCGTAAGGGCTGTCTAGAAGCGTTGCCAGCTCTTGCTTCGGCGTATTTCGCGTCAAGTCGGGATGGGTAAAGATATCCACGGTCGCAATGCTGACTTTTGGTTTTACGACCAAATACCAAAGCTCCTCGGGCTCGGCTGCGCTGAGTTTTTCACCAACACCTTCTGCAAATGCGGCGAAGCCACGCACAAATACCGGCACGTCAGCACCGAGCTTGAGACCAATTTCCGCCAGTTCATCAAAACTAAGTTGGGTTTGCCATAAGAAGTTCAGCGCTACCAATGCCGTTGCAGCATTCGATGAGCCGCCACCAATACCACCGCCCATTGGAAGAATTTTATCGAGCTTAATATGGGCGCCATAAGAGCACTGAGCCTTCGCTTGAAGCGCACTGGCTGCTTTCCAAATGAGGTTGTCTTGTGTGGCTACCCCTTCGATTTCTGGCGACAGCGTAATGTCGCCGCTGTCGTTAGCGGTGATTTCTAGTGAGTCACAAAGATCAATGAATTGAAACAGGGTTTGCAGCTCATGATAGCCATTGGCTTGTCGACCCGTGATGTAGAGAAACAAATTGAGTTTGGCTGGGCTTGGCCAAGTGGTGGTGTCGGTGATCATGGTACGTTCGGTCACTGTTTGATAGTCCATTTGGAAACAACGAGATTGAGTTTGGTATCGTCTTGCACTAGCTGCATTCGAGTTGGCATAGGTAGTGTGCGAGCTTCATCTTCAAGGGTGAAGCTGCGATATTCGGTGTAGTTTAGCTGCCAGTCCTTCTTGTTAAGTTGCTTGGTCAGGCTCGCTACCGTGTTGAACTCGTTAAGCTGATAGCTATCGGCAGAGTTTGGCTGACCAATAAGCCAACCTGACAACTGCTCGATAGGAATATTGAGCCCTGTTAACTGGTAAATAAGCAAGTTAGCGTCTTCACCAGACAGTTTTTGGTCGTCATAGGTTTCAATAAACGCGCCATTGGGCGTTGACGTGAGGTTAAAAACCGTTTGGCCAAGGAAGGTGGTAAGGCGAACTTGAGTCAAATTAGCAGAGTAAGTCCAATAGAAGTTCAAGGTTTGGCGCTGCTCTGGCGAAATGTAGCCAAGTTTACCACTAGCCTTATATTGGGTTAGGGCGTTGAGTTCGGCTTGGTGAGCTTGCCATTCGACACTTTGTGGCTCAGGCGGCATTGTGCTACAGCCAAACAAAAACAGTGCCGTCAATGTGTAAAACAGGCGACGAAAAAGTCTGTGCATAGGAAACTACTTACGTGATGGATTATTGTGCAAATTCAATACAATATTGACAGACTATAGCATCAATCCCACAAACTCAGGAAAACATATTGGTCAGAGTCTTTCAATAAGTGGTGCCATCAAGTAAAATTCTGCCCTATTTGTCAAATCTGTATCAGAGAATTCGCGTTACATGTCATTGCTTGCTATTGGTATTAACCACAATACAGCGTCAGTGGATCTGAGAGAAAAGGTGGCGTTCCCACCGGAAAAACTCGACCGAGCATTGAATGAGCTGAGAGACAATGCCAAAGTTAATGGCTCGGTAATTTTGTCGACCTGTAACCGCACAGAAATCTACTGCGACACCGGTGATACCAATAAAGCACAACTTATTGATTGGTTGGTGCGCTTTCACGACGTGCCAGCAGATGAGTTAAAGCCTTCTTTGTATGTGTACGAAGAGCAAGCGGCGATCAAACACTTAATGCGCGTGTCTTGCGGCCTAGACTCTTTAGTACTGGGTGAGCCGCAAATTCTTGGTCAAGTTAAGCAAGCCTATAGTGACGCTCGTGACCACCAATCGGTAGAAGGTGGTATAGAGAAACTGTTCCAAAAAACCTTCTCTGTTGCGAAACGCGTTCGTACTGAAACCGAAATTGGTGGCAGTGCGGTTTCTGTCGCTTATGCGGCAACGACACTGGCAAGACAGATCTTTGAATCTTTGGCGGACTCAACCGTGTTGCTGGTAGGCGCTGGTGAAACCATCGAATTGGTTGCTAAGCACCTCGAAGGACAAGGCTGTAAAAAGATGATCGTCGCCAACCGAACCAAAGAGCGCGCAGAAGTGCTCGCCACCCAGTTCGGTGCGCAGGTTATTGCGCTGAATGATATTCCCGAGGTATTGCCACAAGCCGATATCGTAATCAGTTCAACAGCGAGTCCATTGCCTATTATTGGTAAAGGCATGGTAGAGACCGCGATTAAGAAGCGCCGTTTTCAACCAATGCTGCTCATCGATATTGCTGTACCGCGTGACATTGAGTCACAAGTCGGCGAGCTAAATGATGCTTACCTTTACACCGTTGATGACCTACAGTCTATTGTCGATAGCAATATCGAGCAGCGTAAAGTAGAAGCCATTCAAGCTGAAGCGATTGTCAGCGAAGAGAGCGCGCAGTTTATGTCTTGGATGCGCTCATTGCAGGCAGTGGATAGTATTAGGCAGTATCGCAAACAAGCGAATGACACTAGACAAGATATACTTTCAAAAAGCTTACAAGCATTAGCAGCAGGGGGAGACCCAGAAAAAGTGCTGTTAGAGCTCAGTAATAAATTAACAAACAAGCTTATTCACGCGCCGACCAAAGCGCTGCAAGATGCTGCTGAGCAGGGTGATCCTGCGAAATTGGCAGTTATCCGACAGAGTTTGGGTTTAGACCAAACGAAATAAGCCTCACCCCGAGAAAAGACGCAATTATGAAAGCCTCCATTCTAGTAAAATTGGAAACTCTGGTTGAACGCTACGAAGAAGTTCAACATCTACTTGGTGACCCTGGTATTATCGGTGATCAAGACAAGTTCCGTGCTCTATCAAAAGAGTACTCTCAACTTGAAGAAGTGACCAAGTGTTTCCAAGCCTATCAGCAAGCGCAAGACGATCTTGAAGCAGCAGAAGAGATGGCAAAAGAAGACGATGCAGAAATGCGCGAAATGGCTCAAGAAGAGATCAAAGAAGCAAAAGCATCGATCGAATCGCTAGCGGATGAGCTGCAAATTCTTCTTCTTCCAAAAGATCCAAACGATGAGCGCAACTGTTTCCTTGAAATCCGTGCTGGCGCAGGTGGTGACGAAGCGGGTATCTTCGCGGGCAACCTATTCCGTATGTACTCTAAGTTTGCAGAGAAAAAAGGCTGGCGTATTGAGGTGATGAGCTGCAATGAGTCAGAGCAGGGCGGTTATAAAGAGATGATCGCGAAAGTATCTGGTGATGCAGTTTACGGTACAATGAAGTTTGAATCTGGTGGTCACCGTGTACAGCGTGTTCCAGAAACAGAATCGCAAGGTCGTGTTCACACGTCAGCATGTACTGTTGCGGTAATGCCTGAGATCCCAGAAGCGGATCTGCCAGAAATCAAAGCAGCGGATCTTAAGATTGATACCTTCCGTGCATCCGGCGCTGGTGGTCAGCACGTTAACACCACTGACTCTGCGATTCGTATTACCCACTTACCAACAGGTACAGTGGTAGAGTGTCAGGATGAGCGTTCACAGCATAAGAACAAAGCGAAAGCGATGGCTGTACTAGCAGCACGTATCGTTCAAGCTGAAGAAGCTCGCCGTGCGGCAGAGGTTTCTGATGCTCGTCGTAACCTACTAGGTTCTGGTGACCGTAGTGACCGTATCCGTACTTACAACTACCCACAAGGCCGTGTGTCTGATCACCGCATCAACCTAACACTGTACCGTTTGAATGAAGTAATGGAAGGTGATATGGCAAGCCTTATCGATCCAGTACTTCAAGAACACCAAGCGGATCAGCTGGCTGCGCTTGCAGAGAACCACTAATTCATGTCGCTAGATATGTCTATAGAAGCGGTGCTCAAACGAGCATCGTTTGTTCTTTCTGAGTCAGGTAGCGACTCGCCAAGCCTAGATGCGGCAGTATTGCTGTGTCACGCCCTTGAAAAGCCGCGAAGCTACTTGCTCACATGGCCGGAAAAAGAGCTAACCAAAGAGCAGACAACCCAGTTCGACGCGCTAATGGCAAGACGCACTGCAGGTGAGCCTGTCGCATATATCCTAGGCGAACGAGAGTTTTGGTCATTGCCACTCAATGTTGCACCTAGCACGCTTATCCCAAGACCTGATACTGAACGCTTAGTCGAGCTTGCCCTAGATAAAGCGATGCTTATCGATGGTGATCTGCTCGATCTAGGTACGGGTACTGGCGCGATTGCGCTTGCTTTGGCATCGGAGCTTCCAAAGCGTCAGCTTCAGGGAGTGGACTTTCAGCAAGAAGCCGTAGAGCTTGCCAACAGCAACGCCGCTAAACTGAATATTCGCAATGTTCGCTTTGCTCAAGGCAGCTGGTTTAGGCCAATTGACCATGGTCACAAGTTTGCGATTATTGTCTCCAACCCACCTTATATTGATGAAAACGACCCCCATCTTTCTCAAGGGGATGTGCGTTTTGAGCCGTCGTCTGCATTAGTTGCAGAAAATAACGGTTTGGCCGATATAGAAACGATTTCAGCGGCTGCACCAAGCTATTTGCTTGATGGTGGCTGGCTTTTGTTCGAACACGGTTTTGAACAGGGGGACGCGGTGAGACGCATCATGGAACACCATGGTTTTACCGAAGTCACCACAGAGAAAGATTACGGCAACAACGATAGAGTGACACTCGGAAAGTGGCACCCATAACAACCAAAAGAAAGTAAGAGAGACGCTCATATGTATGAAGGATTAAAGCATTTTCACTTGTTGACGATTGCGATTTCAGTGGCTTTATTGTCGGTTCGATACGGACTGATGATGATGAATTCCCCAAAAGTGAATTTACCGTTTCTAAAACGCTTCCCGCACATTAACGACTCTCTTTTACTGCTTTCTGGTTTTGGACTTATTGCTTACACCGGCTTTGTCCCTTTTACTGATGCAGCGCCTTGGATGACCGAGAAAGTGACTTGCATTATGGCCTACTTTGCATTGGCCTTTTTCACGCTAAAGCTGGCAAAGAACAATTTATTAAGAACATGCGCCTTTTTTGGTGCGCTAGGGTGGCTATTGATGGCAGCGAAGATTGCCATGCTAAAAACGCCATTCCTAATGGGGTAAACCATGATTGAACTGTTTGACGAAGATTTTGATGCGATAGAGTTAGCAGAAGGTGCACTGATCTTAAACAAAGCAGTGGATCCAGAGACGCAGCAGCATTGGGCTGAACTTGAACTCGCGCGCTTAGCCAAAGAGGCTGAGCAGCAATTGTTTCACGAAGTGGATGATAAGCAGCGTTTAGATGCGCTGCTTCGCTTGTTTTATACTGAGTGGCAATTTAAAGGTGATGACGATGAGTACTTCTCATCGGACAATGCCTTCATCGATAAGGTACTAGAGCGCCGTAAAGGTGTGCCAGTGAGCCTTGGCTCTATTTTGCTCTACCTTGGTAGCAAGCTTGGCTTACCTATGGAAGCTGTCACTTTCCCGACTCAATTTTTGGTCAAAGTGTGTTGGCCGAATGAAGCGCCAGTTTACATCAATCCATACGACGGTGAGTATGTTAGCAAAAAACGTTTACAGGCATGGCTGATTGGTCATGAAGGCCCACTTGCTAAGCTAGAAGCTAAGCACCTTGAAACGGTTGATAATCCAACTGTGATTGGTCGTTGGTTAGCGCTACTAAAAAGTGCGCTGCTACGTGAAGAGAAATATACCTTAGCTCTGCAATGTACCGATTTGGCTCTGACGTTTGTACCAGACGATCCATACGAAATTCGCGATCGCGGCTATATTTATCAACAGCTAGATTGTCATCAAATTGCGGCAAGTGATTTTCAATACTTTATTGAACAATGCCCAGATGACCCAGCAATCGAATTACTAAAAACACAGGTGACTGCGATTGGCCGTACCCCTGTGACCCTTCACTAAACTCTGAGAATAACAACATGGAAATGAAAACTGTACACGTAGGCGATATCCCAGTTGCGAATGACAAGCCTTTCACGCTATTCGCGGGTATGAACGTATTGGAATCACGTGATCTTGCGATGCAGATCTGTGAGCACTATGTGAAGGTAACAGAGAAGCTGGGTATTCCTTACGTATTCAAAGCTTCATTTGATAAAGCTAACCGCAGCTCTGTGCACTCATACCGTGGTCCAGGTCTGGAAGAAGGCATGAAAATCTTCCAAGAGCTGAAAGACACCTTCGGTGTGAAAATCATTACCGACGTTCACACTGAAGCGCAAGCTCAACCAGTCGCAGACGTAGTGGACGTGATTCAACTACCAGCATTCCTAGCTCGTCAAACAGACCTTGTTGAAGCGATGGCTAAGACAGGCGCTGTAATCAACGTGAAGAAGCCTCAGTTCATGAGCCCTGGCCAAGTTGGCAACATTGTGGATAAATTTGCTGAGTGCGGCAACGACAACATCATCCTTTGTGAGCGCGGCTCTTGCCATGGTTACGACAACCTAGTGGTTGACATGCT
Source organism: Vibrio sp. CB1-5 (assembly GCF_059412285.1). Classification (NCBI taxonomy): domain Bacteria; kingdom Pseudomonadati; phylum Pseudomonadota; class Gammaproteobacteria; order Vibrionales; family Vibrionaceae; genus Vibrio; species Vibrio sp. CB1-5. The sequence goes on from NZ_JBJHPB010000019.1 coordinate 9,839, forward strand.
TGGTTTTGGTGTAATGAAGAAAGCCTCAAACGGCAGCCCAATTATCTTTGATGTGACGCACTCACTGCAGATGCGTGATCCATCTGGTGCAGCTTCAGGTGGCCGCCGCGAACAGACGGTAGAACTTGCGAAAGCAGGCCTTGCGACGGGCATTGCTGGTCTATTTATCGAGGCGCACCCAGACCCAGACAAAGCACGTTGTGACGGCCCATCAGCTTTACCACTCGACAAGTTAGAGCCGTTCTTAGCTCAAATGAAAGCGCTGGATGATTTGATTAAAGGGTTCGATCATATCGACATCAAATAGTCTCTAGCGACTCAATAGAAAACACAAAGCCAGCTTGTACTCGAGCTGGCTTTTTTTCATGTTAACTAATCCTGTTGGGCAATCGTTTCTTCGCAGAAAAATCGATCTTAACTGGTTGAATAGCTCGCTTTGTGGCGTCTCTATCCAGTACAGTTTCCGAGCAGCAGTATATATTACTGACTATTATGCCAGCGAGTTTATATCAACTTGTGATATAGATTACATAAAAGTGAAATCGGAATGTTATGTTTGGTAGCTTACTTTAAACTAACGCAAATTTTGTCAATGTTCTTCTTGGCATTTTAAAATATTTATCGGCAAAAAGAGAGCGATTTCAATATGCTCTAGGCAGTGGATCCCCAAAGTTCAAAAGGTATGACAATGAAAAAAAGCCTTATGTTTAAGTCCGTACTCAGTGCGGCTATCATCGCGTCACTAGCAGGATGCGCAACTCAACCCGAGCAAGAATGGAATGCTGATGAAACGTACAAGCTAACCATCCTGCATACCAATGACCATCACGGTCGCTTCTGGCAAAACAAATATGGCGAATATGGCATGGCAGCGCGTAAGACGTTGATCGACCAAATTCGCTCTGACGTGGAAGCTGAAGGCGGCAGCGTATTGCTACTTTCTGGTGGTGACATCAACACAGGTGTACCAGAGTCTGATCTTCAAGACGCTGAGCCGGACTTTAAAGGCATGAGCATGATTGGTTACGATGCGATGGCGCTAGGTAACCACGAATTTGATAACCCACTAGAAGTTCTGTTTAAACAGAAAGAGTGGGCAAACTTCCCAATGCTGTCTGCCAACATCTACGACAAAGAAACTGGCGAGCGCCTATTCGATGCCTACCACATGTTTGATAAGCAAGGCATCAAGATCGCGGTTATCGGTCTAACGACCGAAGATACGGCTAAAATTGGTAACCCTGAATACATCGGTGACATAGAATTCCGTGATCCAAAAGTAGAAGCGAAAAAGCTTATCGCTGAACTAAAAGAGACAGAAAAACCTGATCTTATTTTTGCTGTGACTCACATGGGCCACTATGAAAATGGTCAACGTGGTGTCAATGCACCAGGTGACGTAGCACTAGCGCGTTACTTGAATGAAGGCGACCTAGACATGATTGTGGGTGGTCACTCACAAGAGCCTGTATGTATGGAAGGGCCAAACGTCGTTAAGAAGAACTTCAAGCCAAGCGACGAATGTAAGCCAGATATGCAAAACGGTACTTGGATTGTTCAAGCGTACGAGTGGGGTAAATACGTAGGCCGTGCTGACTATGAGTTCAAAAACGGCGAGCTGAACATGGTGAGCTACGACTTGATTCCAGTGAACCTGAAGAAGAAAGTCAAAATTGACGGTAAGAAACAGCGCGTATTGGTTGAAGATGAAATCAAGCAAGATGCAGAGCTACTCGCTTTCCTATCACCATTCCAAGAAAAAGGCCAAGAGCAGCTAGGGGCGAAAATTGCTGACACAAACGGCAAGCTAGAGGGTGATCGTAATGTGGTTCGCTTTAGCCAAACTAACCTAGGCCGTTTGATTGGTACTGCACACATGGAACGCGCAAAAGCGGACTTTGCTGTGATGAACTCTGGTGGTGTTCGTGATTCTATCGCTGAAGGCGATGTCACTTATAAAGATGTACTGATCGTTCAACCATTTGGCAACATCATTACTTATACCGACATGACAGGTGCAGAAGTTCTTGATTACCTAAATGTTGTCGCGACAAAACCAGTAGACTCAGGTGCTTACGCGCAGTTCGCTGGCATTGAAATGACAGTGGGTAAAGAGTCAGTGTCTAACGTCGTTATTAATGGCAAAGCACTGGATCCTAAAGCGACTTACCGCTTTACCGTACCAAGCTTTAACGCTGCAGGTGGTGACGGCTATCCAAAACTGACGGGTCACCCAGGTCACGTCAACACAGGCTTTGTTGATGCAGAAGTACTAAAAGAGTACCTAGAAGCGAACAGCCCAATTGATGTGAATAAGTATCAGCCAAAAGGCGAAATTGTTTATAAAAACTAGACTTTAACTGGTTTTTATTCAATAAATAGAACGGTGCCGAAAGGCGCCGTTTTTTTGGTCTGCGAGTTTTGGAGTAAGCAATGACCCCGGCAATCAACCTAGCTAAAAAGAAGAAAATCACTCACACCGTTCACCAATACGATCACGATCCTCGCCATGAGAGTTATGGTTTGGAAGCGGTCGAAGCACTAGGGCAAGATCCCGCAACTGTATTTAAAACCTTACTGTTTGCTATCAATGGTGAACCCAAGAATCTAGCGGTTGCCGTCATTCCTGTGGCAGAAAAGCTCAATTTGAAGTTGGCAGCCAAAGCCGCTGGTGGCAAAAAAGCCGACATGGCAGATAAAGAGATCGCACAGAAAACGACAGGTTATGTGCTTGGTGGTATTAGCCCTCTAGGCCAGAAGAAAGCATTGCCGACGTTTATTCACAGTTCGGCCGAGAGCCTAGAGGCGATGTGCGTCAGTGCAGGAAAACGCGGGTTGGAGATTGAGTTAGCACCGACTGATTTGGCGGCACTAACTCGAGCGAAATTTGTGAATTTATGTGACGCTTAGTTTGCTGCTGAACTGAAATATCATTTTTTCAGCGATAAAGTCCCACCGACACGAGGCTTACGTTGTCCCGAATCTGACTGACCGGATTTCGGGTTGGCAGGTCTTTTGGCAGCAGGCCCAGTCTTTGACACAGGTTTAGCAGGGCGTGATTTATTACCAGAATGACTCGGTTTACGCTGGCTAGGTTTGCCTCCACGACCACCTTCACTGCGTTGGTTCTCTGAATCAGAATGACGACGCTTGCTTGGGCTACGGCGGTACTCATCGGCACCGTGACCAGAATATGTTTTCATGTTGTCACGGTTGTTGCGACTCGCTGAGCGCGGGTTTTTTCCGTCACGCTGGTTCTTCTCAAACTCAGCTTCTCGACGCGCATCGTGCAACTTAGCATCGGTAGCCTTAGTGATACGGCGACCCTTAGCGTCTTTGCGTGAAGCCTCTTCTGTACTGACAGAACCCTCACACATGCGCAGAATTTCTGCCACTTCTTCATCGCTTAGGTAGCGCCATTTGCCGTTAGGAATGCCATCAATAGAGATGTTCATAATACGCACGCGACGCAGTTTTAGAACGTCATAGCCTAATGCTTCACACATACGGCGGATCTGACGGTTGAGGCCTTGTGTCAGCGTAATACGGAACGAGAACTTGGTCTCTTGCTCAACTTTACACGGCAAAGTGACGGTATCAAGGATAGCGACACCTGCGCCCATCTTTTTGATGAAGTCTTTAGTGATCGGCTTATCGACGCGGACGACGTACTCTTTTTCGTGGTTGTTGCCAGCACGAAGAATTTTATTCACGATGTCGCCGTCATTGGTTAAGAAGATAAGACCATCGGAAGGTTTATCTAATCGACCAATAGGGAAGATACGCTTGTGGTGACCAACAAAGTCGACAATGTTTCCTGGCACATCACGCTCAGTAGTACAGGTAATACCCGTCGGCTTGTTAAGCGCGATGTAGATTGGCTTTTCCTTGCTACGAACAGGTTTACCATCAATCTCAACATCATCGCCAGGTAGCACCTTTGTGCCCATTTCCGGCACCTTGCCGTTGATCGTTACGCGTTGCTGCTCAATGAGCCTATCCGCTTCACGACGCGAGCAAAAGCCCGTTTCACTGATGTATTTGTTGAGACGTTTTCCGTCAGCAGGGTTCGACATGCGAGGTTATCACTCTATGTTGGTCAGTTTTAAAGGTCGCGTATTTTATACCCAACTTGGCCTTAAGTCACTTAACTCATGCGCTTTTGATGGCGTTCGCGGTTTTCAAGCTTCTTTTCTTGGCTCTTTCGCAACATAACATACACCGCACCACTGCCACCGTGGAAGCGTTGAGCACTATGAACACACTGGACATCTTTGATTTGCATTAGCCAGTTTGCCAAGTAGCTTTTCATAAGAGCGGGCGGGTTTGAGCGCTCCCCACGACCATGGACAATAATCACGGTGCGAATGTCCATTCGCATACATTGCTGCAAGAACTTAATCACGTCATCACGAGCTTCTTTCAGTGTTCGTCTGTGTAAGTCGAGTTTTGCTTGAAGCGGGTATTTGCCCAGCCTGAGCTTGCGATACACCCCTTCCTGCACACCATCACGTTTGAATTCGATAATGTCGTCAGGCTTGACCATAGGAGCATAGTCGATGGAGAGATATTCCGGGGCTTGCTCAGATAGCCAAAGTGCGGCCTGGCGCTTTGCTATTTGCGAGTCAGAAACCTGGTGGGACTTTTTCAGTTCGACGGTGTCGTGCTGGATAGGCTTCACATCGCCCATCATTTGTTGAAATAGGTCTAGATCATCGTCTTGAGACATAACTGCATCTCGAAATAAGCCAATTTAATCGCAGTATATACGAAGTCAGCACAAAAGTGAGAGCATAAAAAACCGGAGTGAACAGGCGATCCACTCCGGTGCATAGCAGTTATCTATTTACATAGACGCTAAGCGATTCTAGTGAGGAGATTTGTCATTCATTACTTTGTATATGAAGAAAGCACCGTAAAACAGCATCAGACCAAACGCCCCGAAGATGACAATCATCGAAGACAAGCCCACTGCATTACCAAATAGGAGATCAAGCCAAAAGTCCATGTTTCCTCCAAAAAGTAGTGAAGACAGAGTTACGTTAACGTTTGGTGTAAAAATGAACACTGATCTGGATCAATTGTACCCAGACTGTTAATGACCTGTATGTTAGTGTGTGTATTTGGTCACATTTTTCGTGCTTCTGGCTAGTTGCTGACCAAACAAGTCGGTTTTAGCAAAAAGATGCTATAAAAGCCTTGCACGCCTCAGAATTATCAGTAATATACGCATCCGTTGACAGGCAATAAGCCACTCAGCAATCTCGGTGAATAGCGCAGCTTGGTAGCGCATCTGGTTTGGGACCAGAGGGTCGGGGGTTCGAATCCCTCTTCACCGACCATTTTTAAAAAACCTCGCTAATCAGCGAGGTTTTTTTGCATTCTGACCTCTAGAAATACGAGATATTAAGAATGCGCATGAGGGGCGGGGGCTGGAAGCCCAGTCGCATCGAATCCCTCTTCACCGACCATTTTTAGAAAAGCCTCGCTATTTAGCGAGGCTTTTTGCGTTCTGGGGATATAGAATTCAAACAGTGTTGTTCGTGTTCCAAAGACAGGCGATGTGACGGTAGGAACGAGCCAGCCAGTTTAACCCACAGCAACCTCACGGCGCGCCATTACCTTCCCAATAACTCCTTCCACACCCAACACAGCAAAAATAATCGCAAAAAACGCCACAATTCCACCAAACGCACCAGTAAATGCCACATGCTGACCAAATAGCATCGCAATTACACCCATGGCCACAAACTTAGAGCCGACCAAAATAATGTATGAAGACACACCGCGTTTAAGTTTTGGCATCTTTTTGTGCGTTAGGAAATAAGCCGCCATCACTTTCTCCAAAGAAATCGCCCCTTTTAGCATTCCAGCCAATATGACAGAAGCCAGCACTGCCACTTCTAAGCTAGCAATAAATACCCAGTCCCAAGACGCGTTTAACACCAACATAACGATAGTGGTGATAACTGAGCTGATGGCGATATCTTTAAGCATTTTCATTGATTGATTCCTCTTGGAGTAGTTCTTGCTGACGTGCTTAAAGTATCAATTACGGGAGAGCTACATTTACCATTTTACGCCACCCTCTGACGCTGATTAAGTGTTATTGTCACACATTTTGTGGGTTTATTTTGACCTTTAAAAGTGTGTGGTTATACTAGAGGCAGTTATGCTCCTATTTGTAAATCCCCCTTTGCGGTGGACCCCCTGAGAGCGAAAAAAATTCTCATTTTAGATTTGTTCTACCACTGTGACGACGATCATAATCAGCTTGGTTGCTGACGATTTGCTGTACCTGCCACATCTTTATTGATTTGCTCGCAAAATGTAGCGTGCGAACTTATTGATGTTGATTCTGGGAGCGATCCGTCTTGATGCTACTCGGCATTCACAGTGGGCTAATAATCATCTGTCTAAAAAGAGATAGCTCTATGAATGTAATTATCAATGGTCAGTCTTACCTACTGCGCGAAAGCAAGAGCATTCTTGATGTGGCCAAAGATATCAAATTGGATGTTCCGTCGCTTTGCTCAATAAGCAAGCACGCCGAGAAACAATCATGCGACATGTGTGTGGTGGAAGTGGTCGGCCAAGGGGTGGTCAAAGCCTGTGAAACCCAAGTGCAGGATGGAATGACCATCGTCACCGAATCCACTCAACTCAACACATTGCGCCGTCAAGCGCTCAATAAGATATTCGCCGACCACAATGCCGATTGTGAAGCGCCTTGCAAAGTCGCTTGCCCAGCGAATGTCGATATTCAAACCTACCTGTACCACATCGCTGAGGCCGATCATCATCAAGCAGTGAAAGTCATCAAAGACACGCTGCCGATGCCAATATCCATAGGCCGAGTCTGCCCCGCATTTTGTGAGCACGAATGTCGCCGCAGCTTAGTCGACGAGCCGCTGGCCATTCGTCAGCTTAAGCGTCATGCCGCTGATATTGACTTGTCTCTTGCCGAGCAGTTCGAGCCTCCAAAGCTGCCATACAACGGCCATCGAGTCGCTATCGTTGGTGCTGGCCCTGGTGGTCTAGCTTGTGGTTACTACCTCAGTTACCAAGGTTTCGCTGTTGATGTGTTTGAGTCGATGCCGCAAGCGGGCGGTTGGCTGCGTTACGGCATCCCAGAATACCGTCTGCCTAAAGATATCCTAGATAAGGAAATTGAGCTGATGTGTCGTGGTGGGATGCAAATTCGAACCAACACTGTGCTTGGAAAAGACATCACACTCGATGATCTGACCGCGAATTATGAAGCGGTTTGCCTTGCCGTTGGCGCAACCAAAGCGGTGAATATGCCTTATCCAGGCTCCGATTTGGATGGCTGCATTCTAGGTGTTGATTACCTCAAAGATCATATGACCGATAAGCACTTTACTATGGGGCGTAAAGTGGCGGTGATTGGTGGCGGCAATACTGCGATAGACTGTGCGCGTACCGCTATCCGTGAGGGGGCAGATACCACGATTATTTATCGTCGTACTCGCAATGAAATGCCTGCAGAGCTACATGAAATTGAAGCGGCTGAACTTGAAGGTGTGAAGTTCAAGTTCTTGACCAACCCTAAGAGCAACGTTGCTAATGAAAAAGGCAGGGTTAAAGCGATTGAGCTAGAAATCATGGCATTAGGTGAACCGGATAGCTCAGGACGTCGCCGCCCAGTGGCTACTGGTGAAACCCAGACTTTGGAGTTTGATACCGTTATCTCTGCTTTATCACAAAAGCCGGATGTGGAGTTTCTAAAAACTGCCCGCCAATCTCTACCGCTGACCGATTGGGGAACCGCGTCCGCCGATGGTGATTCCATGCACCATGGCTATAACGTCTATAGTATCGGTGATTTTAGACGAGGCCCTGCGACCGCCATTGAAGCCATTGCCGATGGTAAAAAAGCCGCCGACGCCATTGAGCGCTACATTCTCGAAGGGCACTTTAAACCGGAACCAGCGCCGTTTAATAGCCGTAAAGCTGAGCGATTAACCGAAGTTCGTCAAGCGGAGTATTTACAAGAGCGCGCCAAGTCGAGAGCCAAAGCCACTCATCTCGATGCTGAACTGTGCCAAACCAGTTATCAAGAAGTAGAACTGGGAATGAGTGATGCGGACGCAATCGCAGAGGCCGCTCGCTGTTTAGAATGTGGTTGTCAGGCGAATACTCAATGTGACTTGCGCGATTACGCCAGTGAATATCAGGTTGATTATCGAGAGATTGATACCGAAGAACGCAAGATGTTTCCGGTGGACAAATCCAGCGAGTTCATTGTGTTCGATGCTAACCGTTGTATTAGTTGTGGTTCGTGTGTTCATGCCTGTCAGACCGAATCAGTACACGGCATTTTAAACTTCTCTGAATCTGCCCATAGACCGTCATTCCCAGATGGTGCCACAATGGGAGACAGTAATTGTGTTCAATGCGGTGCTTGTGTTCAGGTATGTCCAACAGGAGCGCTGGTGGATAAGCGAGACAAATCCCATAGCCGGATAGAGATGCTCACACCAGTCAAAACCATCTGTACCTATTGCGGGGTGGGTTGCCGCGTTGAAATGTATGTCGATGCGGAAAACAACAAAATTCGCTATGTCAAAGGTGACCCAACATCACCGGTCAACCAAGGTATGCTATGCGTGAAAGGTCGATTTGGCTTTGATTTCATTCATAGTGACGAGCGATTAACTACGCCTCTCATTCGCAAAGCGGGTGAGCTAGTACCGGCGTCTTGGGATGAAACCATCAGCTACGTTGCGGACAAACTAACCAAGATTAAGTCGATGTACGGCAATGATAGTTTAGCCGGGTTCTCGTCAGCCAAAACCACCAACGAAGATAACTTTGCGTTCCAAAAGTTGTTTAGACGAGAGTTGGGCACTAATAACATCGACCACTGTGCAAGACTTTGTCACTCATCAACGGTGACTGGTCTTGAAGCTTCATTTGGCAGTGGCGCAATGACCAATGATATTCCGAGCATCGCGCACTCCGATGTCATTTTTATCATTGGATCTGATACCAGTGCGGCGCACCCAATTATCGCGTCACACATCAAACAGGCGATTGCTGGTGGCGCTCGTCTTATTGTCGCGGATCCAAAACGCATCGATATGGCCGACCACGCCAAGCTTTATGTGCGTCATCGTCCCGGTACGGATGTGATGCTGCTCAATGCCATCATGCATGTTATCGACAAAAATGGCTGGCACGATCAAGCGTTCATCAATGAACGCACCGAGGGGTACGAGTCGTTCGTCACTGAGATCCGTAAATCGGACTACAGCCCAGAAAATGCAGCGCTCATTACTGGTGTCGCGGCATTTGATATTGAGCGAGTTGCCGAACTGATCGGTACCGCTAAAGTGACGTCTGTGTTCTATTCGATGGGCATCACCCAGCACACGACGGGTCATGATAATGTACGCTCTATTGCTAACTTGCAGATGCTTTGTGGCAATGTCGGCGTTGAAGGTGGCGGTATTAACCCGCTTCGCGGTCAATCAAACGTACAAGGCTCTTGTGATATGGGGGCGCTGCCAACCGACTTCCCGGGCTATCAAAAAGTCACCAACCCAGAAGTGCAAGCGAAGTTTGCTAAAGCATGGAACAGAGACAATTTGCCAACCGAGCGCGGTAAGACGCTGACAGAGATCATCGACGGTGCCTGCGATGGTGACATCAAAGCCTTATACGTAATGGGCGAGAACCCAGTATTGAGCGACCCAGATCAAGCACATGCGGTGCATGGCTTAAAATCTTTGGACTTCTTGGTAGTGCAAGATATCTTCCTCACCGAGACCGCGCAGTTAGCCGATGTCGTGTTGCCGTCCTATTCCTTTGCCGAAAAAGCGGGGCACTTCACTAATACTGAGCGACGAGTACAACGTTTGGTACCGGCTGTAAAAGCCCCAGGCGAGGCCTGTGAAGATTGGCAAATTATCCAATCTATCGCCAATGCGATGGGTAGTGATTGGCAGTATGAATCCGTTCAAGACATCACCGAAGAGATTGCTGATGTGACGCCGCAATACCATGGTATTCGCTGGCAATCGGTGGGTAAAAATGGATTGCAGTGGCCGTGTAACAACGTGAAGCCATTTGGTACTCGCATTATGCACCAAGACCAGTTTATTCGTGGTAAAGGGGCAATGGCGGCGATTCCGTTTGAATATGCGGCTGAGCTGCCGGACAAAGAGTTTCCAATGATACTCACCACAGGGCGATTACTTGAGCAGTTCCACACCGGAACCATGACGCGTAAAACCAAAGGGTTAGATAACCTTGCAGGGCCGCGAATCATGATAAGCGTAGAAGATGCCGAAGCGATGGGCGTCGCGAACGGTGAGCCAGTTAAGCTGGTATCACGCCGCGGGGAGATCTCCGCACCAGCGTTTGTGACCAAACGTATGCAGCAAGGCGTGGTGTTTGTTCCGTTCCATTTTGCTGAATCGGCGGCAAACAAGCTCACCAATACTGCGACCGATCCCCATGCCAAAATTCCGGAGTTTAAGGTATCGGCAGTACGTTTAGAGCGAGTTGAACAGCCAGTGGTGTAGCGTCATTCAAGCTTTCGAAATATCGAAATATCGAAATATCGAAATATCGAAAAGGAGCAAGCCAGTTGGCTTGCTCCTTTGTTTCTAGGCTGTGTTTTAGGCTGAACGCAACTTGCGATCATGTTATGGCTACTTTTGGAATGAAATGGTGGGAAGGAGCAATTGATTCACCCTGTGACAATAAGTATGACGGGGCTAGTTGCACTACACTATTGTGACGGCGCATATCGAAAAAAACCGTTTTTTGGTGAAAAAAGTTGGCTCAATTTCAAATAATTGTGCGACGTATGTTGTAAAAATGGCCGTTTCGTCCTAAGTTGTAATTGTAGTGTAATAAAAAGGAGATATTGCCTATGCATCAAGAAATGATTCAACCTACCAACCTTGGCGTTATTAGTCGCACTTGCCTTTTCTCTCTAGGTACAGTAATCGCAATTCTTGCGATGCTCTAATAACAATACTTCTTAGGGGACAGCCCAAACGCTTCGATTCTCTGTCGTTTCCGCATCTAGCAGGCAACGCAGCCAACAATCATCGCAAATGGGCGTTCCTCTAGGCAAAACACCTCACAATACCCACACTGTTCGCTTCTGTTTTAAACCTTCTTAGGCGCTATACTCATATCCATTGTCTTAATCATCTCGTAATGAGACCGATATGCCTTTGCTAGATCGAATCGCGATTACCCACCGATATGCAACGTTGCCTTCAGGCTTCTATCAGTATGTTATGCCTACTCCGCTCAACAATCCAAGGTGGGTGAGCTGGAATCAATCCCTTGCCGAACGTTTTGGGTTTCCTTACGACGCGAATCAATCGCTAGAACTATTAGGCGTTCTGTCTGGCTCCGTTTCTAATGAACAGTTTAAACCGTTGGCAATGAAATATGCTGGACATCAGTTTGGGATCTACAATCCAGATTTGGGTGATGGAAGAGGATTGCTGTTTGGGGAGCTCATATCGAACTCTGGTACTGTGTTCGATCTGCACCTCAAAGGCGCAGGGCAAACGCCATACTCACGCTCAGGAGACGGACGTGCTGTGTTGCGTTCAACTATTCGTGAGTATTTGTGCAGCGAGGCTATGGCAGGGTTGGGCGTTCCGACTACTCGAGCGCTTGGAATGATGGTTAGTGATACGCCAGTATATCGTGACAAAGTCGAACAAGGTGCTTTACTGCTTCGCTTAGCTGAAACTCATATTCGTTTTGGCCATTTTGAGCACTTCTTCTATACCGAACAGCATGTTTACTTGCGGTATCTAGCGGATAAAGTGATTGAATGGCACTTCCCCATGTGCCAACAAGCAAAGCAGCCTTATCTTGCAATGTTCGAGTGCATTGTCGAGTTAACAGCGGACATGATTGCCCATTGGCAAGCAAAGGGGTTTGCTCATGGGGTAATGAATACCGATAACATGTCGATCCTTGGGCAAACATTCGATTACGGGCCATTCGGGTTCATCGACGACTATGAGCCGAGCTATATCTGCAATGATTCGGATTACCAAGGGCGCTATGCCTTTAACAATCAACCTTCCATTGCGTTGTGGAATTTAACCGCCTTAGCACAGGCACTCACTCCTCTTATTGAGCGTGCTGACCTAGAGCTTGCCCTTGAACAGTTTAGTTCGCGACTACAAAGGCAATACAGTGCTCATATGCGTGCTAAGTTTGGGTTGATGGAAAAACATCCAGAAGATGGAACGTTTTTTAATGACAGCTTCGCGTTTTTGGAGTCGGAGGGCGTCGATTACACACGCTTTTTCCGAACCTTATCCGGCCTAGACAGTCATGACAGCGCTTCGCTAACGGATTTGTTTGTCGATAGAGCGAAAGCCAAGAAATGGCTCAATGAGTACTTCTTACGATGTGAAAAAGAGGCGCAAGGCACAGCGGAGCGCTGCGAGCGTATGCGTAAAGTCAACCCTAAGTACATATTGCGAAATTATTTGGCCCAGCAGGCCATTGAGAAAGCAGAGCAGGGCGATTTTTCATTCGTCAATATGCTCGCTGAGGTGTTAAAAGCGCCCTATGATGAACAGCCGGAGTATGAGTACTTAGCGAAATTACCGCCCGAGTGGGGCAAGAAAATGGCCATCAGTTGCTCTTCTTAACTAAGAGGGAGGTTCAAATTGGACATTTCCATGTCATTTTTGTGAACTTGAGCAAAGCTAAGTGGCAAAATTTATAAACGAATCAATAATAACTCCTCGCTAAAACCCTTACACTGTAGAGATCGCAGTGCAGACTTAAGGGAACATAATGCAGGCTAAGACTCACATTTTAGTGGTGGATGATGACGAGGAAATCCGTCTATTGCTTGAAGAGTATCTGACCAAAGCAGGCTTTCAAGTTTCAGGGGCGGAAGATGGCGTAGAGATGGAGCTGTTCATCAAAGCCAAGGGTTATCCAGATCTTATTTTGCTAGATGTGATGTTACCTGGTGATGATGGTTTCACGCTATGCCAGCGAGTAAGGCGCGAGTCTCAAGTGCCTATCATTATGCTGACTGCGGTATCCGATGAAACCGATCAGATCATTGGCCTTGAGATTGGTGCCGATGACTACATCGCTAAGCCGTTCAGCCCAAGACAGTTAATGGCTCGCATTAAAGCCTTGCTACGCCGCGCACATATTCATGAAGACAAGCATGATGACACGCCACCAAGAACCATAGACTTTGGGGATTGGCATCTCGACACTATTGCTCACCGCATGACTAACAGGGTCAATGGACGTAGCCACGATCTTTCCGGTAGTGACTTTGCGTTGCTCATGCTGTTTTTGTCGCGCCCGAATGAAATTCTCGACCGAGATACTATCTCTTTTGCCACGCGCGGCCGTGAAGCGTTACCTTATGAGCGAGGGATTGATGTTCAACTGAGCCGTATTCGTAATCGTCTCGGTACCAGTAAAGCATTTCCTCATTATATTAAAACCATGCGCGGCAATGGTTACATCCTCTCTGTGCCTGTCGAATACGGTCAATAATTCATGTCTAGAACACGCTGGTTCAGGCGACTGAGTCCGAATTCTTTGGTCGCTAGAACACTTTTGCTGACTTTACTTGCGGTTTTTTGCTCTCAGGGGGTTCTGACTGCCATTTGGTATCAGAAAACCAAGCAGGATGAACTCTCTGGTATTCGCGATACGTCAGCCAGTATGGCGACCATGTTTGCTTCTACCGTGACCTTTTTTCAAAAGTTACCGATTAAATATCGTCATATTGTGCTGGATCAAATCCGTAATATGGGAGGAACTCGTTTCTTTGTTTCCTTCAACCATGAAGAGTTGTTGGTTGAGCCCATTCCAGATACGCCGCTAAAAGAAGCGGCGATGATGTCGGTGAAAAGGGTGCTGATTGATAAGCTTCCGACCATCGAAGCGGTCAAAGTGGATTTCTCAAAAGCTGAGAATCTCAGGTTGCTTAAAAACGATATCTTTCTGAATGATTTACCGAGGTCGTGGGCTCACCACACGTTGACTTTAGGGCCGCTCGATCCACCGATTTTGGTGGTACAGCTCAAGCTCAAACAAGGGGAGTGGATTTATATCGCTGCTTTGCTGCCTTCTCCTTACATGCAGCTCGATGATCAGTTTTTCTCTAAAGATCAATTGGTATTTTTGGTTATTTTCACCTCACTGATGCTGCTGCTGACATTTTTGCTCGTGCGAGCGCAAGTGAAACCACTGAAACGTTTGTCGAAAGCCGCCAATGAAATGAGCATGGATATTGATCAGTCGCCACTCAAAGAAGAGGGGGCGACGGAGTTGGTGACCGCAACGCGGGCATTCAATCGCATGCAAACTCGGATTCGAAAGTATGTATCTGATAGAGAACATTTGTTTTCTTCCATCTCTCATGACTTAAAAACGCCTATTACCCGGCTGAGACTGCGTGCTGAATTACTTGACGATGACGCTAGGCGTTACAAGTTCAATCAAGATCTCGATGATCTAGAGATGATGGTTAAAGGCGCGTTGCAGTGTGTACGTGATACGGATTTGCATGAGAACAATGACTTTGTCGATCTCAATGAGATGATCAGAAACGTCTCGGAAACTTATAATCAAGTGCACACACAAGTGAGCTTTACTGCATTACCGATGGAGCCGGTGGTACTTAAGCCATTAGCGATAAAGCGTGTGTTAACCAACCTCATCGACAATGCAGTGAAGTACGGTAAGCATGCATTTGTCTCGATAGAAGAGAATCCGACATGGATCGTTGTCACAATTCTAGACAAAGGTAACGGCATTCCAGAATCGCAATTGGAAGCGGTTTTTGAGCCTTATACTCGTCTTGCCAATGATAAAGATGGGCACGGTTTAGGTCTTGGGATCTGCCGCAGCATCTTACACGGCCTAGGCGGAGACCTTGTGCTGCAAAATTCTGAGCAAGGCGGTTTAGAAGTGAAGATCTATATTCCACCTAACTTGGAAGCTTAGTGATAGATTTCACAGTGTAACATCCCTGTTACCTTTGGTTAACGGTTTGTTGCAGTGAGTGTTGCTGGTTTTTTCTACACTGTGTATCGAACAGGGGCAAGAATAGCCCTTTGTCTAATCCAATACATGGAAGATAACAATGAAAATGAATAAAACCCTACTGACTCTATCCCTCGCTGCTGCCACCCTACCTTCGCTATCTAGTGCAGGTGAAGTGGAAGTCCTTCACTGGTGGACCTCTGGTGGTGAAGCGAAATCCGTACAAGAACTGAAAGCGATGCTAGAAGAGCAAGGTCACTCTTGGAAAGACTTTGCTGTTGCAGGCGGTGGCGGTGAAAGTGCTATGACAGTACTAAAAACACGCGCTGTGTCTGGTAACCCACCTTCAGCGGCACAAATCAAAGGTCATGATATTCAGGAATGGGGCGGCTTGGGCTTCCTAACGAATCTTGATGATGTGGCACAATCTGGCGGTTGGGATCAAAGTGTTCCTAGCATGGTGACTGACGTCATGAAGTTCAATGGCGAATACGTAGCAGTACCTGTCAACGTGCACCGTGTTAACTGGCTTTGGGCTAACCCAGACGTTCTGAAAAAAGCCGGTGTTGAAGTGCCGAAAACGCTGGATGATTTCTTTGCAGCGGCAGAGAAAATCAAAGCAGCAGGTTTTATCCCTCTCGCACACGGTGGTCAGCCTTGGCAAGATGCGACCGTTTTTGAAGCGATTGCTCTAGATGTACTAGGTTCAGATGATTATCGCAAGGCGTTCGTCGACCTAGATATGGACACGTTATCGGGCGACAAGATGGTAGAAGTGTTCACTAAGTTCCAAAAAGTACATGACTACATCGATGCGAACTCACCGGGTCGTGACTGGAACGTTGCTACCTCGATGGTTATCAATGGGGAAGCGGCGATGCAAATCATGGGTGACTGGGCGAAAGGTGAGTTCACTGCTGCAGGTAAGGTACCGGGCAAAGATTATATCTGTGCTCCAGCTCCGGGTACAGATGGTCAATTTACGCACAACGTCGATAGCTTCGCGTTCTTTGAAATCAAAGATGAAAGCAACGTAGCGGCGCAAAAAGCGTTAGCAGCAACGATCTTGGATAAGAAGTTCCAAGAAGTGTTTAATCTCAACAAGGGTTCTATCCCTGTTCGTACTGATATGGACATGAGCGCGTTTGACCAATGTGCTCTGGACTCAATGGCGAGCTTCAAAGCAACGGCGAAAACCGGTGATCTTGTCCCGAGTATGGCACACGGTATGTCGACAACCAGTTACGCTCAAGGTGCTATCTACGACGTAGTCACAAACTTCTTTAACGATCCAAAAGCGGATCCAAAAGAAGCAGCACAGAAGCTAGCGAAAGCAGTTAAAGCGGCTATCTAGTCACTTCCTCCTAAACTAAGCGTTAAAGCTGACTCTCTCCCTTGAATTAGGGAGAGAGCGGTGCCTTGCACCCTTAGCGCTTGCTCAATTCCGAAAGCAGTTATCATTAAGGAAAAGTTATGGAGCAGGCTTTGAATGCACAAGACTCAAATAAGCAGTCCGCGCCAAAACTCAGCATGGTAGATCGCCTCCAACATTGGCTACCGAAAATAGTCATGGCACCCACCATGCTCGTTACCGTAGTGTGTATTTACGGGTTCATCTTTTGGACCGCGGCGATCTCATTAACCAACTCGCGTTTTCTCCCTTCTTTCAACTTCGTAGGCTTTACTCAGTATGAGAAGCTGATGGAAAACGACCGTTGGATCACTTCCATTACCAATCTCGGTATTTTTGGGGTGCTGTTCATGCTAATTGCGATTGTCCTCGGTGTTGGACTTGCAATATTGCTTGACCAAAATATCCGCCAAGAAGGCGCAATTCGTACTATTTACCTCTACCCGATGGCACTCTCTTTCATTGTCACAGGTACAGCGTGGAAATGGATCTTAAACCCAGGTCTCGGCATCGAAAAACTTATGCATGACTGGGGATTTGAAAACTTTCAGTTTGATTGGCTGGTTAACTCCGATATGGCGGTTTACACCCTTGTTATCGCCGCGGTTTGGCAATCATCTGGCTTTGTGATGGCGATGTTTCTAGCCGGGCTTCGCGGGATTGATTCGTCGATCATTAAAGCGGCGCAAATAGATGGTGCGAACTTACCAACCATCTATTGGAAAATCATTCTGCCTTGTTTGCGCCCGGTGTTCTTTAGCGCCGTCATCATCACGTCTCATATTGCGATCAAGAGTTTCGACTTGGTGACGGCGATGACCGCAGGCGGCCCAGGTTACTCCTCTGACTTACCAGCGCTCTTCATGTACGCACACTCATTTACCCGTGGTCAGGTTGGTCTCGGCGCTGCTAGTGCCATGATGATGCTCGCAGGGATATTGGCGATTTTGGTCCCGTACTTGTACTCAGAACTTAGGGAGAAGAAATCATGAATTCGTCGATGAATCTCTCAAGACTTTTTATCTACTCGGCGTTGACCTTCTTCTGCTTGGTATACCTGATGCCACTGTTTGTCATGGTCATCACTTCATTTAAGACGCTGCCTGACATAAAAGCCGGCAACCTGATGTCGCTACCAACAGAGTGGGTATTTGACGCATGGCGTAAAGCATGGAGTGGTGCTTGTACTGGCGTGAAATGTGAAGGGGTGAAGAGCTATTTCTGGAACTCATTCCAAATGGTGATCCCGGCTGTCGCCATTTCAACCTTGCTGGGGGCGTTCAACGGCTACGTAATCACTAAGTGGAAGTTCCGAGGCTCTGACCTGTTTTTCAGCTTGCTACTGTTCGGATGCTTTATTCCATTCCAAGTCATCTTGCTACCCATGGCAGCGCTACTTGGCAAGCTAGGTCTAGCGAACACAACTGCGGGTTTGGTCGCGGTACACGTTATCTATGGTATGGCGTTTACGACACTGTTCTTCCGTAACTTCTACATTGCGGTGCCAGATGAGCTTGTCAAAGCAGCCAAACTGGATGGTGCAGGCTTCTTCACTATCTTCTTTAAAATCCTGTTGCCACTCTCGACACCTATCATCATGGTGACGGTTATCTGGCAATTTACCTCAATCTGGAATGACTTCTTATTTGGGGTCGTCTATTCGGGCTCTGAGACGCAACCAATAACGGTCGCGCTCAACAACTTGGTCAACACGAGTACTGGCGTCAAAGAGTACAACGTTGATATGGCCGCTGCGATCATCGCTGCGTTGCCAACGCTGGTGGTCTACGTACTGGCAGGGAAGTATTTTGTTCGCGGTCTCACTGCGGGTTCAGTAAAAGGATAATCAACATGGCAACATTAGAACTTAAACAGATCCGCAAAACCTATCGCAATGCGGACAACGAAACCCTTAAAGGTATCGATATCAGTATCGACTCCGGTGAGTTCCTTATCCTTGTAGGGCCATCGGGCTGCGGCAAATCGACTTTGATGAACACCATTGCGGGTCTTGAGGATATCAGCGCAGGTGAAATCGTGATTGATGGTCGCGATGTCGCTCAGGTGCAGCCAAAAGATCGCGATATCGCTATGGTGTTTCAATCTTATGCTCTTTACCCAAATATGACGGTACGTGGCAACATCGCCTTTGGTTTAAAAATTCGTAAGATGCCTCAGGAGCAAATTGATGCCGAAGTAAATCGCGTTGCCGAGATGCTGCAAATCGACCATCTACTCGATCGCAAACCATCACAGCTCTCAGGCGGTCAAAGACAAAGGGTCGCAATGGGCCGAGCGCTCGCACGTCGTCCGAAGCTCTACTTGTTTGATGAGCCGCTGTCTAACCTAGATGCGAAACTGCGCGTTGAGATGCGCCATCAGATCAAACGTCTGCATCAGCAGTTAAATACGACGATTGTGTATGTAACGCATGATCAAATCGAAGCGATGACACTCGCTGATCGCATCGCTGTCATGAAAGATGGTGAATTACAGCAATTGGGCACACCTAAAGAGATCTATAACGAGCCAAACAACGTGTTTGTCGCAGGCTTTATGGGTTCTCCTTCGATGAACTTCATCAAAACACACGTTGATCTGGACGAGAACGACAAGCCAATTATCCGAGTTGTATCTGGAGACAATGAGCAGCATGTAGTCGCACTACCAGAATCTCTGCGTCCACAAGATGGCAATGAGATTGTGATTGGCTTGCGTCCGGAACACATTACTGAAAAGCTTGAAGACGAGACAGTCGATGCGACTCAAGTCAGCCTTAAATTGGAAGTACTTGAGCCAACGGGGCCTGATGTCATCGCTATGGTGAAAGTCAATGACCAAGAAGTTGCGTGTCGTTTGTCTCCTGAATTTGATGCCAGTGTAGGGCAGGTGGCTCCGCTATACTTTGATATGTCTAAGGCAGTGTTTTTTGATGCTGTGACTGAGGAGAGGTTGTTGGTGTAGGGTTGTGGGGCTTGATGCTTCGCATTTTTAAGAGCTTTACCCCTCCTAGCCTGTTGTTCTCCCCCTTAATAACGGGGCGCGCAGCCGGGGGAGCTAGAGGGGGAGCTCTTCTTTTTTTCGGCCATTTCCCACCAATCCCCTACCTCCCAATGTGTCACTTTCCACCCGTCCCCCAACACCAGAATCGTTTTCTTTACGCGCTATCAATCTATCTTATTGAAAAACAACAACTATCTAGTTCTGGCACTCTTATTGCTCCTTTAAGCCCATCAGTACCCATAGACGGGACTGCATCAATCCAAAGGAGAATAATAATGTTAAAGCCTCTATCCCTACTGTCTGCCTCTGCTCTTGCACTTGTTAGCTTCAATGCCGCTGCGAACTGTGACCCGGGTGAAATTGTCATCAAGTTCAGTCATGTAACCAACACGGACAAGCACCCGAAAGGTATCGCGGCATCACTGCTTGAAGAGCGTGTGAATACTGAGATGAACGGCAAAGCGTGTATGCAGGTATTCCCTAACTCGACACTGTACGATGACAACAAAGTTCTCGAAGCCCTTTTGAACGGCGATGTTCAACTCGCCGCTCCTTCACTTTCTAAATTCGAGAAGTTTACTAAGAAATACCGCATCTTTGATTTGCCATTCTTGTTTGAAAACGTAGAAGCAGTCGATCGCTTCCAAAATTCAGAGTCGGGTGAGAAGTTGAAAAATGCGATGAAACGCCGTGGCCTTCAGGGCCTTGCGTTTTGGCATAACGGCATGAAGCAAATGTCGGCGAACAAGCCGCTTTTGGTACCCGGCGATGCGAAAGATCTGAAATTCCGTGTTCAAGCATCAGACGTGCTGGTTGCACAGTTTGAGCAGCTTGGTGCTAACCCTCAGAAGATGTCATTCAAAGAGGTGTACGGTGGTCTACAAACTAAGGTTATCGATGGTCAAGAGAACACATGGTCAAACATCTACGGTAAGAAATTCTTCGAAGTTCAGGATGGTGTAACAGAAACCAACCACGGTATTCTTGACTACTTGGTCGTGACTTCTCGTGAATTCTGGGACGGCATGCCAGAAGATACGCGTAGCCAGTTTGCACAAATTCTAAAAGAAGTCACTGACACCCGTAATGCTGAGTCAACCCAAGTAAACCTAGCCAACAAGAACAACATTGTTGAGTCGGGCGGCGTGGTACGTACTCTAACGCCAGAACAACGTCAGCAGTGGGTAGAAGCGCTTCAACCGGTATGGCAGAAGTTTGAGAAAGACATCGGTTCTGATCTCATCGAAGCGGCGCTAGCGTCTAACCAACAGTAACCATTAAGTCGTACATGGCCTCACCGGATGTGAGGCCATCTCCCTGTGCCAATTATTACAAAAGCGATGTATCACATGGAACAGTCTCTTATTTCTCGTATTGGTAGGGTCACTGATGCCTTTGAAGAAACGCTGATTGCGTTCTTTCTTGGAGCGATGACGCTGTTGACCTTTGCCAATGTTATTTCTCGTTATGTATTTAACGACAACATTTTGTGGGCACTTGAACTGACCGTCTTTATGTTCGCCTGGATGGTGCTGGTTGGCGCGTCTTATGGTGTGAAGAAACATTTTCACATCGGTGTGGATGTGGTGATCAACATGGTGTCGGAGAAGCACCGCAAGCTGTTTGCCATCTTATCTGTTTTATCTTGTCTGACGTTCTCAGTCCTACTTTTTATTGGCTCATGGAACTACTGGTATCCCTTTGTCACCGAAAGAGCTTGGTATGAAACCGATGATATCCCAATGCCCGAAATGCTCCAGTTTTTAGCAGACTGGCTCAATGAAGGTGAACGTTATGAAAAAATGCCGCGCTTTATTCCCTACATGGCGCTTCCTATTGGTATGGCACTACTGACTTTTCGATTTGCTCAGGCGGCCTATCAAATCTTCAGCGGAAAGCTGGATCGCTTAATCGCGGGTCATGAAGCAGAAGAGGATTTGGAAGCACTAAAAGCTGAAATGCAGGACAACGCGTTTGATAACGTAAAGGACAAGGATAAATAAGCATGGACATTCTATTACTCTTTTTGATGGTGATAGGCTTTATGCTTATCGGGGTACCGATCGCGGTATCACTTGGCCTATCGAGTATTCTTTTTCTATTGATGCATTCCGACGCATCATTAGCTTCGGTGGCCCAAACCCTATTTAATGCGTTTGCTGGTCACTACACACTACTGGCGATTCCCTTCTTTATTTTGGCATCAAGCTTTATGTCGACGGGCGGTGTGGCGAAGCGAATTATCCGCTTTGCGATTGCGATGGTGGGCTGGTTCCGCGGTGGCCTTGCAATGGCATCTGTGGTGGCGTGTATGATGTTCGCGGCTTTGTCTGGTTCGTCACCTGCGACGGTTGTTGCCATCGGTAGTATCGTCATCGCAGGTATGATCAAAAACGGCTACACCAAGGAGTTTGCCGCAGGGGTTATCTGTAACGCAGGTACTTTAGGCATTCTTATCCCACCTTCCATTGTTATGGTGGTCTATGCGGCGGCAACCGACGTGTCAGTAGGACGTATGTTCCTTGGGGGCGTTATTCCTGGACTGCTAGCGGGTCTTATGCTGATGATTGCTATCTACATTGCTGCAAAAGTGAAAGGGCTTCCTAAGCAGCCATTTGTGGGCTGGAAAGAGGTGTTTGATTCTGCGCGTGAGGCGAGCTGGGGTTTGCTGCTAGTGGTTATCATACTTGGTGGTATCTATGGCGGTGTATTCACTCCTACGGAAGCGGCGGCAGTGGCAGCGGTTTACTCGTTCCTGATTGCCAATTTTATCTACAAAGATATGGGGCCGTTTGCCGATAAAGAAAATACTAAACCAGCGCTGATTAAAGTGTTTGAGACATTTGTGCACAAAGACACTAAGCATACGCTCTTTGAAGCGGGCAAACTCACCATTATGCTGCTGTTTATCATCGCTAACGCGCTGATTCTTAAGCACGTGCTGACTGAAGAACGTATCCCACAGATGATCACAGAATCCATGTTATCTGCGGGTTTGGGGCCTATTACCTTCTTGATTGTGGTGAACGTACTGCTGCTTATTGGTGGTCAGTTTATGGAACCATCAGGCTTATTGATTATTGTGGCACCCTTGGTGTTCCCTATTGCTATAGCGCTTGGCATCGACCCTATCCATCTGGGGATTATGATGGTAGTGAATATGGAAATAGGCATGATAACGCCACCTGTCGGGCTTAACTTGTTTGTGACGGCGGGTGTGGCGAAGATGTCGATGATGGGCGTAGTGAAAGCCGCACTACCGTGGGTGGCCGTGATGTTCTTGTTCCTGATCATTGTGACTTACGTGCCTTGGGTATCAACTTGGTTACCAACGACCTTGATGGGGCCGGAAATCATCACCAAGTAACTTAGCGCAAAAAAGCAAAAGGAGGTCGTTAGACCTCCTCATCAATATGCTTACCGTAATTCTCGCGCGGATCGGATTGAAAACGTCTTTCATACAGAACACGTTTTGACTTTACCTTGCGTCTTTCCCCAGCAGCGACACGTTGTTCAACGTAAAAAATGCCATCTATCTCAACTGTGTCAGAAATGAAGGGCACTTTGGTTTTTTCCCCCATAACGACTCCTTATAAATGATCTTGTATGCAACTCCTTGGCTACATTTTCAATTATAGGAGATATGTATCACAGTTCTACCTTATTTTAGCTATCGCTTTTGTAGGATTCCTTAATGAGCTGATATTTCTGCATTTTATCGTACAAGGTTTTTCTCGGAACATTGAGCTTTTGCATGGTTTGCTTGATGCTGCCATGGGTTTCGACTAGAGCTTGCTCAATGACACTTTTTTCAAACAATCCCACCTGCTCAGCGAGGCTTTGGTCACTTTCTTGGTCATTATTTTGGGCATTTCCAGCTTGAATTTTACCAAGCAGGACAAAACGCTCGGCGCAGTTTCTCAGCTCTCTGACATTCCCAGGCCAATCATGGCTGATTAATTGGCTGAGTTCACCTGCGGAGAGGGCGTTGGCGGTTTTGCCATAACGTGAGGCAGCGACCAGTTGAAAATGGTGGAAAAGCGCCGCGATATCCTCTTTTCGGTCACGAAGTGGCGGGAGATCAAGCGTGACAATATTAAGGCGGTAATAGAGATCTTGGCGAAAGTCGCCCGCCAACGAGGCCTGGTTGAGATCCGCTTTGGTTGCGGCAATAACACGGATATTCAGCGGAATAAGGGTGTTGGAGCCCACTCGCTCGATTGCTCGCTCTTGTAATACACGTAGCAAGCGGATTTGTGCCTGCATTGGCATTGATTCAATTTCATCAAGAAACAACGTTCCGCCATTAGCATGTTCAAACTTACCAATTCGAGTGCTTTCAGCGCCAGTAAACGCGCCTTTCTCGTGACCATACAGTTCGCTTTCAATCAGGTTTTCTGGCACAGCACCACAGTTGACCGCGACAAAGTTCGCTTCTCGCCGACTGCTCTGCTCGTGTAGCGAACGGGCGACCAGCTCCTTACCTGTACCCGTTTCGCCAAACAGTAGAATATCTGCGTCAGTATCGGCAATCATACTTATAGTCTCACGCAGATTTTGAATAACTGAGGTATCCCCAATGATCCTTGGCCCTAAGGTTTGGCTGGCTTTTAGGGAGCGTTTGAGCTGCTCGTTTTCCAAAGTCAGGTGGCGCTTTTCTATTGCCCGCTGGGTAATCTCAATCAAACGCTCAGCAGAAAACGGCTTTTCAATGAAATCGTAAGCACCATCTTGGATTGCTTGAACCGCCATGGAAATATCGCCATGCCCTGTAATCAGAATCACAGGAATGCCGGCGTAATGGCGGCTGACGGTATTGAGTAGGTCTAAACCTGACAAGCCTGGTAGGCGAATATCGGAAATAATGGCCAACGGTGTTTCTTGCTTGAGAGCGAGTAGAGCGTCTTCAACACTGGCAAAACACTTTGCGTCGATGTCGGAAAGCTCAAAGCTTTGTTCCAAGGCGATTCGAATATCAGATTCATCATCAATTAAAAACACTTGGCTCATAAAGGCTTCCTTGTGGAGGGTTGGGTAGATCGTGAGACAGGCAACTCGACGCTAAAGCGCGCACCACCGAGTGCAGACTCGCTGACATGGATATGTCCATCTAGGTTATGAATAATTTGCTGAGAAATGGAAAGTCCTAGTCCTAAGCCGTTCTCTTTGGTGGTGTAAAAAGGCTCAAACAGCGTTGGTGAGGAGTAATCGGCTAGTCCTGGACCTGAATCATCCACATGGATCATGACTGCCGAGTCAGTGGATTCTATTGTCAAACTTAACTGCTTTTCGGGGCTGCTTTCCATCGCTTGCATGGCGTTGGTCATGAGGTTAATCAGCACTTGCTCTAGCTGAATTGGGTTGATGACGATTAGGAGGTCTTGTTGGTCAAAGACGCAATCTAGCTTGACCTGATGGCTCTTAAGTTGTGGCTGAATAAGCTCAATAGTCGAAAACACCACGGGTGCCAACTTCACTTCACTAAGCTCGTTAGCATCACTGCGTCTGGCAAAGGATTTGAGTTGTTGACTGATCTTTGCCATTCGCTCGGTAAGGGCAACAATACGGCTAAGGTTATCTTTGGCTCGATCGACTTTGTGTTTGTCGATAAAGCGCTGACCATTTTCAGCAAAGCTGCGGATAGCGGCGAGTGGATTGTTAAGCTCATGGCTAATGCTGGCTGACATCTGTCCTAATACCGCCAGTTTGGCCGCCTGAACCAATTCATCTTGAGCTTGCCGAAGCGCTTTTTCGGTTTTGACACGCTCATCAATTTCTACATGTAACTTCGCTGTTCTTTCCATCACTTGAAACTCAAGTTTTTGCTTCGCTTCTGCTTGCAGTTGTTCGATTTGCCTGTGGCGATAGCGGCGATTTTCGGCAAGGGCGACGAACAAGTAGAGTGAAACAAACACCAAAGCCAGCACGCTGATAAAACCGAACAGATCGACGTAGAGTGCAGATAATGGCGTTAGAACGCGCAGTATTAGATTAGGAATGCCAGACTCACGCTGAGTGGCCAAATAGTGCTTAGTAAAGAGGTTCCCTTTGGGGTTAGTGAGTAAGGAAGTGCTTGCCAGCAGATCGCCTTGAAAGCCAAGGCTTTTGATATTAGTTTGCAGATATTGCCTAGAGTCACGCACGGAAGTGAGGGTCTTGGAGTCAATATCCGTCAGGCTGTTAAACAGCCACTCAGAGTCACTGGACATAAACACGATATTGTTGCTATCGGTGGCGACGTAAATGCTGGTGTCGCTCTGCCAACTTCGCTCTATGGAAGAGAGGTCCATTTTCACCACGACCACACCGATGTGATCAGCCGCATAAGTGACGGGGAATGAGTAGTAATATCCTCTTTGTCCAGAGGTAGAACCGAGCGCAAAGTAGGCGCTCTGTTTGCCTTCAATCGCATGTTGAAAATAAGGGCGAAACGCAAAGTTCTTGCCGACAAAGGAGTGGGGAAGATTCCAGTTGCTAGAAGCGATGGTGTTGCCATAGCGGTCTAGCAGGTAGGTGTCAGAGGCGAGGATGATCTTGTTCGCCTGTTGTAAATAGCGGTTGGTGACCTCAATTTGAGCCGAGTTATTGGGTGATTGCAATGCATCGACTAACTCTTTGTCTTGAGATAACAGCTGGGGGATATGACGGTATTTGTCGAGCTTACTATCTATGGTCTCAACGAAACGATTGAGCCAGTTTTGATGCTGTAATTGCATGGTCTCTAGGCTGTGATGCCAGTACCAATGCCCCGCTGCTGTGGAGATAAAAACAAACAGCGCTATAAAGCTCACTAAAATTCGTTTCAATCGCATGAATCCACCTCTACAACCTAACATCTATAGGTTAACGAATATGACTAACTTGTGGCGAAAAAGTTATGAGTTCTGAGAGGTGGGAAAGCTGCAAAACAGGAGCAAGATCTCTTTTTTGGTCTTTCACTAAAAAAAGCCCTTCAATCTCTTGAAAAAGACGATATTGTCCCCATTTCATTGTGGACTTGGGAGAAAACAGCAATGATTTCCCAATTCTTTGGGTAATTAGCGACAAAAGCGTCGATTGACCCGACTTCGACTCGACAGGGTAGGTGGAGATCGCTAGAATGTCGCGTCTGAAATTTTGTCCTGAGACTAATCAGAGATGCCTTTAAGTTGACTCGTTCAGCATGACGAAGACGTCACTCATTAGTCCGATAGCCAGAGTAACGTGCTATATAAAGTGCTGCTGACTGGTTATCGATGCTCATTTTAAAGAAGTACCTTTGGGTACTAACAAGGATGAAGCGGAAATATCCTCGTGATATCGACGCTCA
The DNA here is from genome assembly GCF_059412285.1 of Vibrio sp. CB1-5. Classification (NCBI taxonomy): domain Bacteria; kingdom Pseudomonadati; phylum Pseudomonadota; class Gammaproteobacteria; order Vibrionales; family Vibrionaceae; genus Vibrio; species Vibrio sp. CB1-5. The sequence goes on from NZ_JBJHPB010000019.1 coordinate 36,601, forward strand.
TACGCTCAGCCAACACTGAGCCAAACTGAGGTTTATACAATGCAAGTTACTGTTGAAACTCTAGAGGGCCTAGAGCGCCGTCTAAACATTACTGTTCCTGCTGCTAACATCGAAGACGCAGTGACAGCTGAACTACGCAACATCGCGAAAAACCGTCGTTTCGATGGTTTCCGTAAAGGCAAAGTGCCAATGAAGATGGTTGCTAAAATGTACGGCCAAGCAGTACGTCAAGACGTGATGGGTGAAGTTATGCAACGTCACTTCATCGAAGCAATCGTTTCTGAAAAAATCAATCCAGCAGGTGCACCAACTTTCGCTCCTGTTGAGAACGAAGCTGGTAAAGATCTAGTATTTACTGCAACTTTCGAAGTGTACCCAGAAGTAGAACTTAAGGGTCTAGAGAGCGTTGTTGTTGAAAAACCAACGACTGAAGTACAAGACGCTGACGTTGAAGAGATGATCGAAACTCTACGTAAGCAACAAGCATCTTGGACTGACGTTGAAGAAGCTGCTGAAGATGGCAAGCGTGTAACTATCGACTTCACTGGTTCTATCGACGGTGAAGAGTTCGAAGGCGGTAAAGCTGAGAACTTCCCACTAGAAATGGGCGCTGGTCGCATGATCCCAGGTTTCGAAGACGGTATCCAAGGCAAGACTGCGGGTATGGAATTTGAAATCGACGTAAACTTCCCAGAAGATTACCACGCTGAAAACCTAAAAGGTAAAGCAGCTAAATTCCTAATCAAAGTGATCAAGGTTGAAGCTCAAGAACTTCCAGAAATCAACGACGAGTTCGTTGCTAAGTTCGGTGTAGCTGAAGGTGGCGTTGACGCTCTTAAAGCTGAAGTTCGTAAGAACATGGAGCGTGAGCTTAAGCAAGCAATCAAGAACCGCATCAAAGAGCAAGCTCTTGACGGTCTAGTTAAAGAGAACGACATCGACGTTCCTGCTGCGCTAATCGACCAAGAGATTGGTGCTCTACGTCAGCAAGCTGCACAGCGTTTCGGTGGCAACCCAGAAGCGGCTGCACAGCTTCCACGTGAGCTATTCGAAGAGCAAGCTAAGCGTCGCGTAGTTGTAGGTCTTCTTCTAGGTGAAGTGATCAAATCTGAGAAGCTAGAAGCTAGCGATGAGAAAGTGAAAGAGCTTATCTCTGAAATGGCAACAGCATACGAAGATCCAACAGAAGTTATCGCTTACTACGAGCAAAACGAGCAAATGATGAACAACATGCGCAACGTTGCACTAGAAGAGCAAGCGATCGACGCGATCCTAGCTAAAGCACAGGTTTCTGACAAAGAAGTTAGCTTCAATGAGCTAATGAACCAACAGCCTGCAGCTTAATAAGCAATATCTTGTATAGAAGGTTGACTTAGAGTCGACTTCTCTGCTAACAATGGTCCGTATGATGTTTATCATCCGGGCCATTTATTTTAGGGACATAAGAATATGAGCTACCAAGAAAAAAATGCAATGTCGCCAATTATGAACGCGCTAGTACCAATGGTGGTTGAACAAACTTCCCGTGGTGAACGCTCTTACGATATTTATTCGCGACTTCTAAAAGAACGAATCATTTTCTTGACTGGTCAAGTGGAAGACAACATGGCGAACCTAATCGTCGCCCAAATGCTTTTCCTAGAATCAGAAAATCCTGACAAAGATATTTTCCTTTACATCAACTCACCGGGCGGCAGTGTTACAGCTGGTATGTCAATTTACGATACGATGCAGTTCATCAAGCCAAACGTCAGCACGCTTTGTACTGGTCAAGCATGCTCTATGGGTGCTTTCCTGCTTGCTGGTGGTGCACCAGGCAAACGCTTTGCACTTCCAAACTCTCGCGTGATGATTCACCAACCACTTGGTGGCTTCCAGGGTCAGGCGTCAGACATTCAAATTCACGCGCAAGAAATCCTGACAATTAAAGAGAAGCTGAACAAGCTTCTTGCTGAGCACTCAGGCCAACCACTCGAAGTTGTTGAAAAAGATACCGACCGTGACAACTTCATGTCAGCAGCTCAAGCCGCTGAATACGGTATTATCGACGAAGTTTTAACCCATCGCGGTTAACCCGTCATCGTTTGAGTGAAATAAGACTGGATTGCTACCCTTGAAAAATGAATTCTCGGGCGCAATATAGTCTAAATTGATATACACTCAAAACATAGAAAGTAAAGGCTAAGAGGTTAGCGAATGACAGATAAAAGCAAAGAGGGCGGTAGCGGTAAACTGTTGTACTGCTCTTTCTGTGGTAAAAGTCAGCACGAAGTTCGCAAGCTAATCGCAGGTCCGTCTGTTTACATTTGCGACGAATGCGTTGATTTATGCAACGACATTATCCGCGAAGAAATCAAAGATGTGCTGCCGAAGAAGGAATCTGAAGCGTTACCAACGCCAAGAGACATTCGCGCGCACCTAGACGATTACGTAATCGGCCAAGACTATGCGAAGAAAGTTCTCTCTGTTGCCGTGTACAACCACTACAAGCGCTTGCGCAATGGTGATACAACGGCAGACGGTGTTGAACTCGGTAAGAGTAACATCCTTCTTATCGGTCCAACAGGTAGTGGTAAAACTCTACTTGCTGAGACGCTTGCTCGTTTCCTTGATGTTCCATTCACTATGGCCGACGCAACAACACTAACCGAAGCTGGTTATGTTGGTGAAGACGTAGAGAACATCATTCAGAAACTACTGCAAAAGTGCGACTACGACGTAGCAAAAGCAGAGCGTGGCATCGTCTACATCGATGAAATCGATAAGATCTCACGTAAAGCTGAAAACCCGTCAATTACACGTGATGTGTCGGGCGAAGGTGTTCAGCAAGCACTACTCAAACTGGTTGAAGGTACAATCGCTTCAGTGCCACCACAAGGTGGTCGTAAGCATCCACAGCAAGAGTTCTTGCAAGTGGACACGTCTAAAATCCTATTTATCTGTGGTGGTGCGTTTGCCGGCCTAGATAAAGTGATTGACCAGCGTGTAGCGACAGGTACAGGTATTGGCTTTGGCGCGGAAGTTCGCTCTAAAGACGAGACTAAAACCGTTGGTGAGCTGTTCACTCAAGTAGAACCAGAAGATTTGGTTAAATACGGCCTTATCCCTGAGTTCATCGGACGTCTCCCGGTCACCACGACCCTGACTGAACTTGATGAAGATGCACTTATCCAAATCCTAAACGAGCCGAAGAACGCCCTGACTAAGCAATATGGTGCATTGTTCGAGCTTGAAGGTGTTGAACTTGAGTTCCGCGAAGATGCGCTGCGTGCGATTGCTGCTAAGGCAATGGAGCGTAAAACAGGTGCTCGTGGTCTTCGTTCAATCCTTGAAGGTGTGCTTCTCGAGACCATGTATGAGCTTCCATCGGCAACCGATGTAAGCAAAGTGGTTATCGATGAAAGTGTGATAAATGGTGAGTCAGAACCGCTACTTATCTACACCAACAACGACAATCAAGTGGCCAGCGCAGAGTAATTTGCCAAGTTCACTCAAAAAGGAGGTATTGATTACCTCCTTTTTTTATTTCTTTATTGAATCCAACGAATACGCCCCCATATACTGAAAATAATACTAAGCGGAAGAGAGAATAATATGAACTTGGAACGTTCCGAGCGTATAGAAATCCCGGTATTGCCTCTGCGCGACGTTGTGGTTTACCCGCACATGGTGATTCCTTTGTTTGTTGGCCGCGAAAAGTCGATCAGCTGTCTAGAAGCTGCGATGGACAATGACAAGCAAGTACTCCTCGTGGCTCAAAAAGAAGCAGACACTGAAGAGCCAACCATTGATGACTTGTACACCACAGGTACAGTGGCAACGATTCTGCAGCTGCTGAAATTGCCTGACGGTACAGTGAAGGTGCTTGTTGAAGGTCAGCAACGTGCGAAAATCAGTAGCTACCGTGACGAAGATTTCTTCGTTGCGGATGCAGAATTCCTAATTACCCCTGAGCTTGAAGAGCGTGAAGAAGAAGTCATTGTGCGCAGTGCCATTGATCAATTCGAAGGCTTTATCAAGCTTAACAAGAAAATTCCACCAGAAGTGCTCACCTCTCTGGGTGGCATTGATGAAGCAGCGCGCCTTGCAGATACCATCGCTGCGCATATGCCGTTAAAACTTGCTGATAAGCAGCAAGTCCTAGAGTTACTTGATGTGACTGAGCGTCTAGAGTTCTTGATGGGCCAGATGGAATCCGAAATCGACTTACTGCAAGTAGAGAAGCGAATCCGCGGCCGTGTTAAGAAGCAGATGGAAAAATCTCAGCGCGAGTACTATTTGAATGAGCAAATGAAGGCTATCCAGAAAGAACTGGGTGACCTTGATGATGCCCCAGATGAGTTCGAGACGCTAAAAGCGAAAATCGAAGAATCAAAAATGCCAGCGGAAGCAAAAGAGAAGACAGAGCAAGAGCTGCAAAAGCTCAAGATGATGTCTCCTATGTCAGCAGAAGCAACCGTGGTTCGTAGTTACATCGACTGGATGGTGGGCGTACCTTGGGCGAAGCGTTCTAAGGTTAAGAAAAACCTCGCGAAAGCAGAAGAAGTACTGAACGAAGACCACTACGGTCTAGAGCGTGTGAAAGAGCGCATCCTTGAGTACTTAGCGGTACAAAACCGTATCAACAAGCTTAAAGGCCCAATCCTTTGTCTTGTCGGTCCTCCAGGTGTTGGTAAAACCTCATTAGGTCGCTCTATTGCGGCGGCAACGGGGCGTAAGTACGTTCGTATGGCGCTTGGCGGCGTACGTGATGAAGCGGAAATCCGTGGTCACCGTCGTACCTATATCGGTTCTATGCCGGGTAAGCTGATTCAGAAAATGTCGAAAGTAGGGGTTAAGAACCCGCTATTCCTGCTTGATGAAATCGATAAAATGTCATCAGACATGCGTGGTGACCCGTCATCGGCGCTGCTTGAGGTTCTAGACCCAGAGCAAAACAATGCCTTTAACGATCACTACCTTGAGGTGGATTACGATCTGTCTGATGTGATGTTTGTGGCGACGTCGAACTCGATGAACATCCCAGGCCCTCTTCTAGACCGTATGGAAGTGATTCGTCTGTCAGGTTACACCGAAGACGAGAAACTTAACATTGCCACGCGTCACCTTGTGTCTAAGCAGGTGCAGCGTAATGGTCTGAAAGAGCACGAGATTGAGATTGAAGACTCAGCAATCATCGGCATTATCCGTTACTACACTCGCGAAGCGGGCGTACGTAGCCTAGAGCGTGAAATCTCGAAGATCTGTCGTAAAGCAGTGAAGAACATCCTGCTTGATCCAGAACTTAAGAAAGTAACGGTCAACCAAGACAATCTGAAAGAATATCTTGGCGTTCAGCGTTTTGACTACGGTAAAGCTGATGACAGCAACCGCATTGGTCAGGTGACAGGCCTTGCATGGACGGAAGTGGGCGGCGACCTACTGACTATCGAAACTGAAGCGATGGTCGGTAAAGGCAAGCTGACACAAACCGGCTCGCTTGGTGATGTGATGCAAGAGTCTATTCAGGCTGCTATGACAGTGGTTCGCTCTCGAGCAGAAAAACTGGGCATCAACACTGACTTCTACGAGAAGCGTGATATTCACGTACACGTACCAGAGGGTGCAACACCTAAAGATGGTCCAAGTGCGGGTATCGCTATGTGTACTGCGTTGGTTTCTAGCTTAACGGGTAACCCTGTGAAAGCAGAAGTGGCGATGACAGGTGAAATCACCCTACGTGGTGAAGTACTGCCTATTGGTGGCTTGAAAGAGAAATTGCTTGCTGCACACCGCGGTGGTATCAAAACAGTGTTGATTCCAAAAGACAATGAACGTGATCTAGAAGAGATTCCTGACAACGTGATTGCTGATTTGAAGGTGATTCCTGTCCAATGGATTGATGAAGTTCTTGAAGTAGCACTAGAGCGCGCACCGCTTGGAGCGGCGTTTGAGCCTGTAAAATAGTGATGTGCCCCAAATTTAGCTAAAAGAAATACGCTGATAAGTAAAAAAAGCTTGTCAGCGTTTTTTTGTGGCACTAACTTTAGCTATGTAACTCTGAAGCCCTTGATGGACAAGGCTTGGAGTCTTTAACTACGAGAATGGAACTAACGTTACCTTTTAAAAATAATAACTGGGTAACAGAAAGGGGAAACACAGTGAACAAAACACAATTAGTGGAAAAAATCGCAGAAAACGCAGATCTATCTAAAGCTTCAGCTGGTCGTGCACTAGATGCTTTCATCGAAGCAGTGAGCACTACGCTAGAAGAAGGTGATCAAGTGGCTCTAGTTGGCTTTGGTACATTCAGCGTACGTACTCGTGCTGCTCGTACTGGTCGTAACCCAAAAACTGGCGAAGAGATCCAAATCTCTGAAGCTAAAGTTCCTGCATTCAAAGCGGGCAAAGCACTTAAAGACGCTTGTAACTAATCTTTTGGTGCAGTTAGTTGCAAACCTTGCGTTAACTGCACAAAAATTAAGCTTTCAACAAGCTTAATCGACAAATAAAGTCGAACCTTTTTTAAATATGCGCATCTTACTGATGCGCATTTCTTTTTCTGATATTATCCCATGCAGTTGAAGATAAACCTTCCTATCTGGAGAGTAATAAAATTATGATGGAGCGAATTCGCGAAGGCGTGAATAGCATCGCGGTTAAAATTATCTTAGGACTCATTATTTTGTCTTTTGTGTTTGCAGGTGTTGGCAGCTATATCGCTGGTGGTATCGGTAACACAGCTGCCAAAGTGGGTAATGTTGAGATCGGTCGTGGCGAGTTTGAGCAGGCGTATCAAAACGAGCGTAATCGTATGCAGTCGCAAATGGGCGAGTACTTCTCGACTCTACTTGGCGACCCAAGCTATGTCGCTTCTTTCCGTAAATCGGTACTTGATCGCATGATCGACGATGTGCTCATCGAGCAACATGCGGAATCTCTAGGTCTTCGCATCAGCGATTCTCAAATTCGTACAATGATGCTTGAAATGCCGCAGTTCCAAAATGACGGTAAATTTGACTCAGACATCTATCAAGCAACGCTACGTCGTGCAGGTTTCACTGCAGACAGCTTTGCAGAATACCTTCGTCGTGACCTAGTGCGCAGCCAATTGCTAAGCGCGCTTCAAGGCAGCGAGTTCACTTTGCCAAGTGAAATTGAAACTCAAGGCAAACTGCTGACTCAGACGCGTGACATCAAAACTCTAACGCTATCGCTTGAAGAGTTTGCGAACAAAGCTGTGATTACAGACGAAGAAGTCCAGCAGTACTACCAAGAAAACCCAGCTCAATTTACTCGCCCAGAGCAAGTAAAAGTGTCTTACATCGAACTATCTGCACAGACGCTAAAAGATAGCGTAACCGTGACAGATGAAGATGTTCAGCAATACTACGATGAGCACCTAGATAAGTACTCGACGGATGAGCAGCGTGAAGTTAGCCACATTCTTGTTCAAGGCGATGATGAAGCGAAAGCACAAGCTATCCTTGATGAGCTAAATGCAGGCGCTGACTTTGCAACGCTAGCGCAAGAAAAGTCTGAAGATATCGGCAGTGCTGAAGAAGGCGGTTCACTAGGTTGGATTGAACGTGATGTTATGGATCCTGCGTTCGAAGAAGCAGCTTTTGCACTGGTTAACGTTGGTGACCGCACGGGTCTGGTTAAATCAGATTTCGGTTACCACATCATTCAATTGGACGCGGTGAAAGCATCAGAATCTAAGCCACTTGCTGAAGTGAAAGCTGAGATTGTCGCAGAGCTTAAAGACCAAGTTGCGATTGATGAGTTCTACAGCCTGCAAAATGAGCTAGAGAAAGTGGCGTTTGAATACCCAGATTCACTGGATGACGCAGCGCAAGCGGTTAACCAGAAAGTGGTGACGACTGACTTTATCTCGCAAATCGATGCACCTGAAATCTTGAAGTCAGCAACAGTGATGCAAGCTATCCAATCACCAGAAGTGAAAGAAGATGGCCTGAATTCTGAAGTGATGGAAGTGGCTCCAGAGCACATTATTGTGGTTCGTGTAGACGATCTTCGCGAGCAAACTGTACTTCCTATCGAAGAGGTGCAAGAGCAAGTTGAAACTCAGCTAGCGAAAGTGAAAGGTGAGCAAGCGGCAATGGAACTTGGCGTTCAACTGGTTAATGAGCTTAAAGAAGGCAAATCGGATGCGCTTAACGCAAACGGTCTAACCTTTGGTGAGCTAGAAACTATCGACCGTAGTTCACCGCTAGCAGGTACTGTGTTCGCAATGTCTAAACCAGAAGAAGGCGCAGCAAGCTTCGCTCAAACCAAAGATATGCAAGGCAATGTTGTTGTCGTTGAGCTGAACAAAGTGATGTCAGATTACAACAGTGCTTACAACGAGCAAATCGGTGCACAGATGATCCGTGAAGCGACTCAGCAAGACATCAGCTCTGTGATTGCTATTCTTCGCAGCAATACTGAGATTGAGTACTTCCTAGACGCTCAATAATCAGTTGCTCAGCAAGTAGAGACAACATTAGTTCATTCACATTTGAATGTAACTGATAGTTCAATAATAACGGACTGCTTATGCAGTCCGTTATAGTTTCTACCTGTCAGACTTCCTTCCAAACTCGCTTCCCTTATGTTGGCTCACTCCTAAACCAACTAAAAAAGGGACAATTATGAAATTACTCACAACACTTTGGCTTGCGGTTATGTTGCTAGCAGCACCAACTGCGACTGTATGGGCTGCTGACGGTGATAAACTGGAAGGTATAGATATTACAGTGAACATTAACCAAGCCGAGCCAGAGGAGCTGGCAGAGCTCTTAAAAGGAGTCGGTATTGAGAAGGCGCAAAAAATCGTTGATTATCGAAAGCAGCACGGCAAGTTCACGTCTGCAGATGATTTAACTCAGGTGAAAGGCATCGGCGCGGCGACGGTAGAGAAAAACCGAGACCGAATTATCCTTTAGCGGCTGCGCAGCGATTGTGATGGAGCAACGCTAACCCAAAGCCCGCAGCTAAACCAATAGCGTGGGCTTGTACTGCCACATTGGCTTCAATGAGCGCTGATGTAGCCGCTGAGCCGCCAAAATACAGCTCCCATCCGACTTTCAAACCACCACCAAACACCAACAGCCAGCTTGACTTTCGCCCCTCGAGAGACTCTTTAAGCGCCCAAAATGCGAAGATTGCGTGCAAAATGCCAGAGAGTCCTAAATAGTAGCTGAGTGAGCTAAGCAGCAAGCCAGTGCCAACCAAAACGGCGCTGGAAAATGTGACTAACATTAATAGGCGCCAACTGGGGCGAAACAGATAACAGATCACCCAGAGAGCGGCGAGGTTCATGCCAAGGTGTGCTAAGTTGGTGTGTGAGAAATTTCCTGTTACTATCCGCCACCACTGGCCGGAGTAGATTGCCAGTTTGTTCCATTCAACCCAGTTTTGTAGCGCAGGGATTTGCAGCAATGCGCACAGTAAACTAAACAGCGATAGCCTTATGACGAAAGAAGTGTCCATGTCTCGTTATTGTCCAAAATGCCTCAAAGCTAAGCGGGCATGTATTTGTCAGTGGATAGAGCCCATCCACTGTGACACACAATTGATCATTTTGCAGCATAGCAGCGAAGAAAAGCGGCCACTGGGTACCGCACGCATCCTGTCGTTATCCCTTAAGAATGCTCGTTTGTTTGTTGGCGAAGATTTTAGTCAGCATGAAGAGCTCAATACGCTACTGGCCGACGAGCACTATCAAAGTGTGGTTCTCTATCCGGGGGAAGGGGCGCGAACCGTGTCAGATGTGAAAACCGACGCGGGAGACAAACCTCTTCGCGTAATACTTCTTGATGGGACGTGGAAGAAAGCCTTTAAGATGTGGAAGTTATCCTCCAACTTACATTCCCTAGCGCTTGTTAAGCTTGCCGATGACTTGATAGGGGACTACCGCATCCGCAAAGCCCCATCGAGTAATGCGCTATCAACGGTGGAAGCCGGCTTTTATCTGCTTGAGTCAATTGAACCGAATGTCGACTTTACGCCGTTAATCACAGCGTTTAATGAGATGATCGGCTTTCAAATCGACAATATGCCAAAAGGCGTGTTTGAGCGTAACTACCTAGACAAGCAGTAGGGGTTCAAATAAGGTTAGCCTTCGTAGGGTGGACTTGTCTTAGCTTGCGGCAAACAATTGCTGATGCATCTTCTGCGCATAACCATCGGTCATCGCTGATATGTAGTCAGCGATAACGCGCATGCCATCGTCATGCTGGCCACACGCCTTTCTCCACAGCTGACATGTCGATTCAGGCAACAGCCTCTCAGGATCGGCGTTGAAGGCCTCGAACAAATCCATAATGATTTGCTGTCCTTTGTACTCGACAATCTGCACTCTTGGCACCTGAATCACATATTGACTAACGAACTGTTTGAGCACGTCGAGCACTGCTGCCATCCCTTCTTCAAGATAGGCGTTATAGGCCAGTAGCGGACTTTCAAATTGGCTGTCGGGCACCGGTTCGACTTTAATACTGGTCAGTAGCGCATTAACGATACCGCCAATGGCGTCTTTGCGCTCATAATGCTTACCGGAGAACAAGAGCTCTGAGATAGAATCAATATTTTGGGTCAACCAGTTTGGCTCGAGGTTTCTTAACGCTTCTGCCGCACTTTGCTGCCATCGCTGCTTATCAATAAGCTCCAACACAATCGCATCTTCTAAATCATGGACGCCGTAAGCGATGTCGTCAGCGAGCTCCATAATGGAACAATCAAGCGACTTAAATCGAGTCTTACGATGCCCGAGTGGCGATGTTTGCTGTGCACGCATGGTCTGAAATAGCGCCTTGTCGGGCGGGGTTAACGGCTGTAAAATCCAATTGAACTGCACCGAGTCTTTATCGTAGATACCTTTTGCAGGCGACCAGTCTTTGGCTTTTAACTGGCGCTGATTGGCCACCGCATGAGGCTGCTTGTCTGAGCGCGTCTGGCTAATAAATGCTGGATACTTCAAAAGCCCTAACAAGGCTCTTCGGGTCAGGTTCATCCCGTGGGCTTCAGTGTATGGCTCTAACTGGGTCACAATACGAAACGTTTGGGCATTACCCTCAAAGCCGCCGTATTCTCGCATCATATAGTTCAGCGCGACTTCACCACCATGACCATAAGGCGGGTGACCTATATCGTGTGCCAGACACAATGCTTCGATTAACGCATCACTTGGCAGTAACTCTGCGAATTGTGGCTGCTTTTGCTTGAGCTGAGCCACGATGCCAGAGCCAATTTGCGCGGCCTCTAAGGAGTGCGTCAATCGGGTGCGATGAAAGTCATTCACGCCTGTGCCATGAACCTGCGTTTTCGCTTGTAGTCGACGAAATGCAGCAGAGTGAAGAATACGCGCTCGGTCGCGCTGGTAAGGGTCGCGATGGTCATTACGACGAAGTTTGTGCTCGTCACTATGCCTGACCTGCCAGATGTCTAATGGTTCAAGAGAAATGGCGTTTGGAGTGTCGGTACCTAATGTCATTATCTCTCCTGTTGCTAACTAATTTCGTCGAGTGACAACTCGAAGCTTGGCGCAAAGGTATGAAGAAAGTAATCCATCTCAGGTGTCTTTCGCTCTTGAAGGGTTTCATCTAAGCGTTTTTTGGCAAGAGCGTACTCGTGATTGCCTGCACTGAGTTCTTCAAGACACTTGAGGTAGGCACAGATCGAGTCAGCCTGCTTCACTATTTGTGCGTCCTCTTCGTGAGCGGCGTTAGAGATCAAGAATGGCTTAAAGTCTTCTTGAAACTCTTCTGGGAGAAGTGACAAAAGTTTGTGCTCGGCGGCGGCTTCTATCTTTTTGTATTCTTTGGCGATTTCCGGGTTGTAGTATTTAACTGGCGTGGGCAGATCACCAGTCAACACTTCACTGGTGTCGTGATACATGGCTAAAATAGCAACCCGTTCTGGATTGGTATTACCACCGAATTTTTTGTTTTTGATGATGGCCAGAGCATGAGCGACAAAGGCGACTTGCAGGCTGTGTTCGGAAATATTTTCGGTAGAGACTGAGCGCATGAGAGGCCAACGCTGGATCAATTTCATGCGTGCAAGGTGAGCGAAAAAGTGACTTTCTTTCATACAACGTTTTCCCCTTAAATCCGCGCCCAGTAGAGGTTGGGCGCGTATTAAGAATAGGCTTTATTGTATCAATATGAAAGAGTTACTGACTGTAGGTCGACAGGAACTTCTCAAATCGGCCAATGGCCATTTCCAAGTCTTCCACATGTGGAAGGGTCACGATTCTGAAGTGGTCCGGTTTCGGCCAGTTAAAGCCAGTACCTTGTACCAGTAACACTTTTTCCTGTTTGAGGAAATCGAGCACCATCTTCTGGTCGTCTTTGATGTTGTACATCTTCGTGTCGATTTTGGGGAACAGATACATGGCGCCTTTTGGTTTGACGCACGATACACCAGGGATCTGAGTGATCAACTCATACGCTTTATCGCGCTGCTCGAGTAAGCGGCCGCCCGGTAAAATAAGCTCATTGATACTCTGATATCCACCCAGCGCCGTTTGAATCGCATGCTGCATAGGTACGTTGGCGCAAAGACGCATCGAAGCCAGCATTTCAAGACCAGCGATGTAGCCTGTTGCCATTTCCTTTGGTCCTGTCATGAACATCCAGCCGCCGCGGAAACCACAAACGCGATAAGACTTGGACAGACCGTTAAAGGTCATCACGAGCACATCTTCTGTTAGTGTTGCGACTGAAGTGTGAGTCGCACCGTCATAAAGAACTTTGTCGTAAATCTCGTCAGCAAAGATAATCAGTTTATGCTGGCGTGCAATTTCGATGACTTCTAGCAGGAAATCACGACTGTAGACGGCTCCGGTAGGGTTGTTAGGATTGATAAGAACAATGCCGCGTGTTTTTGGCGTGATTTTCTTTTTGATGTCATCAAGATCCGGATACCAGTCCGCTTCTTCGTCACATAGGTAGTGTACTGGGTTACCGCCGGAAAGTGACACCGCAGCAGTCCATAGCGGGTAATCAGGAGCGGGAACTAACATTTCATCGCCGTTGTTTAACAGCGCTTGCATCGCCATTACAATAAGCTCAGATACGCCGTTACCAATGTATACGTCTTCAACGTCGAGACTGCGGATGCCTTTGCGTTGGTAGTGTTGAACTACCGCTTTACGAGCGGAGTATATACCTTTGGAGTCACAGTAACCTTGTGAAGTCGGCAGGTTTCTGATGACATCGACTAGGATTTCATCAGGGGCGTCAAAACCAAACGGGGCCGGGTTACCGATATTGAGTTTCAGTATTTTATGTCCCTCTTCTTCCATGCGCTTAGCATGTTTGAGTACAGGACCCCTAATGTCGTAGCAGACATTATCGAGTTTTGACGACATCCCGATATTTTTCATTGTTTAATTCCTAAAAATTCGATAATTTCTTTACTAAATTACACCAAATTGGCTTTTGAAAGAATAAAAATCTGATCAAAGTGGAAAATAAAGCACGCTGCCAAAAGGCGGAGATGTGAGCAGGTTGACATCATGAGCAATTAATCGCCTTGTGGCTTGATCTATAGGGTTGGTAGAAATAGAGTATTTCGTGTATATAGGAACAAATTTTAAGGTTATGAGGTTGATTTGTCTCAGTTAACAACAGCTATCGCTCAACTTGTCAGCAAACTTGAAACTGCCCCGCAAGGTTGTAAACGACTGGAGCAAAACATCGAGGGATGTCCTAAGTCTCACTGCATTGACTGGCTGGAAGCGCAACCTCATTATCCGAAGTTTTATTGGCAATCTCGCGACACTCGTGAAGAGGTAGTAGCGCTTGGTCAATTACACACATTCTCTGAAGCCGCACCCGCTTATACTATCTTGGCAGAAAATCAGCGTGTTTGGGGTGGGCGCTCCTTCGATGGCCATACAGACAAAAGCCGCCGCTGTATGCCAGCCTTTTTCTTCTTGCCGAAAATTGAACTGATACGCTTCGATGAAAGCTGGCGTATTGCCGTCAACATCAGTATGAGCGTCGAAAAAGCAATAGCCGCACTCAAGCAACTGGTGATCGATGTTGCTGAATTGCCACCGCTTGCCACGTCAATTTCAAGCCTAACTCACACTCCAAGCGAGCAGCAGTGGCATCAACTTGTTGGTGACGTGCTAACGGGCATTGAAAATAATCAGTTCAAGAAAGTGGTACTCGCGCGCAAAACCACGGTTGATGTCAAACAGCCGATTTCACCTGCACAATTGCTCAAAGCCAGTTATCGAGAAAATCATCATAGCTTCCATTTTATGATGGTGCTTTCCAAAGAGTTGGCATTTGTTGGCTCGACACCAGAGCGGCTCTATCGCCGAGTAGGTCAGCAGCTTGAGACGGAAGCCTTAGCGGGCACCATCGGACGCGGTGATAATGCCGCTGATGATATGAAGCTGGCTAACTGGCTGACGCAAGATGTGAAAAACATCAACGAGAACCAATACGTGGTTGATGACATTTTGCAAAGCTTAGCGCCTCATTCCAATGAGGTTCATTTAGAGCAAGAGCTTCGCTTAGTGCGCCTTCGCAAGGTGCAGCATTTAAAACGCAATATTGTTGCCCAGTTAAACAAAGGCATCAACGCGGTGCAGCTACTGCAAGCACTCCAGCCGACAGCGGCGGTAGCCGGCTTGCCTCGCAACGAAGCAATGGCGTTTATAGAACAAAGAGAGCCGTTCGCTCGGGGATGGTATGCAGGCTCTGTGGGTTACTTAAGCCATGAACGTGCTGAGTTTTGCGTTGCTATTCGCAGCGCTCTACTAATGAAAGATGAGGTTCAATTGTTTGCCGGTGCGGGCATTGTTCCAGGTTCAGTCGCTGAACACGAATGGCAAGAGTTAGACAAGAAAATGTCGACACTGCTTAGCCTTATTTCTGATAACCCGTCTCTTGGAGTGGCTTCATGAGCCAGCATCAAGCAGCCCTCAATCGCGTTTGGACACAAGTATTACTGGAAGAATGTTATCGCCAAGGCGTAAGACATGTTTGTATCGCTCCAGGTTCCCGCTCAACGCCGCTTACTTTAGAGGCGGTTGAACATTCAGAGCTCACGATTCACACACATTTTGATGAGCGTGGTCTTGGCTTTTTCGCGTTGGGGCTTGCTAAAAGTACGCAAAGCCCAGTGGCCGTTATCGTCACGTCTGGAACCGCTGTTGCGAACTTATTGCCGGCGGTGGCAGAATCCAAACTTACCAAAGAGCCATTGATATTGCTTACGTCCGACAGGCCTGTAGAGCTTGTCGGTTGCGGTGCTAACCAAGCTATCGATCAAACCGGAATTTTCTCTTCACATGTCAATCATGCGCTTGGTTTGCCTTCGCCATCGACACAAGTGCCCTTGCCTTGGCTCCTCACCTCCATCGATTATGCTTTCGCTGAGCAAAAACTGCGTGGCGGTAGTATTCATATTAACTGTCCATTCCCAGAGCCTCTTTATGGTGGGGAAGATAAAACGGTATTTGCCGACTACCTAGCCAGTGTTGGTGTATGGCAAGCAAGTAGTGATTGCTTCTCTGGTTACACAGAAAACAAGCTGCATGACTTCGCTCAAGATTCAAAGTCACTTAATCTTGCTGCTCGTAAAGGCGTCATTGTTGTCGGTAGCGTTCGTCTTGCTGAAGCCAAACAGGCGCTAGCGCTTGCCAATCACCTTGGTTGGCCTGTGCTTTGCGATCCGCAATCAGGTGTGAGTGAGCGTTGGCAGCGTTACGATATTTGGCTGCAAAACAAAGCGGCCAGTGACGCACTGGCGCAGGCTGATTTTATCTTGCAGGTCGGGTCGAGACTGGTGTCCAAGCGATTATTAAGTTGGATTGATCATCAAGTCGAAGTAGGGTGCGAGTACGTACTACTTGCTTCTGTTCTTGATAGGCTAAATCCAAGTCACCTCAGACAAAAGCAGCTTTGTGTCAACGTTAAGGATTGGCTCTATGCGGCATTAAAAACGCTTCCACAAGCTCAATTTTCAGGCTGGGCAGAGGGGCTCATCGACGCTTCGAATACGGTGAGGTCGAATCTTCTTAGCACGCCACATTTAACTGAGTTTGATGTGGCGAGAAGTATTGAGACGCTGCCAGACAGTGTGGACTTGTTTATCGGTAACAGCTTGATTGTACGCCTGGTGGATATGCTGACATCTATGCCAGCGATTGAAACCTACAGTAATCGTGGTGCCTCGGGTATCGATGGTCTGGTGGCAACGGCAGCAGGTGTGCAAAAGGGGAGTGGACGCTCTTTAGTGCTGTATATCGGTGATACCTCACTACTGTACGATTTGAACTCGTTGGCTCTGTTCTCACATTCTAATAAGCCATGTGTGATTGTCGTGACCAATAATGATGGCGGCGCTATTTTTGACATGCTACCCGCGCCTTCAGAGCAAAAGTCACAGTATTATCAAATGCCTCACGGTTACCAATTCCATCATGCTGCGGCGCAATTTGGTTTGTACTATCATGCGCCACAAGACAAATCTGAATTAGAGTCAGCTGTGGCTCACCATCTCTCTCAGGGTGAAGGTACTTTACTATTAGAAGTGACCACTCAACCTCGCGAAGTTGGGGAGATGATTCGCCAGCTTGGGCAAAGCGTGGCTAATGACTATAACTCTGCCCAATGACATCCAATATGTCTGAGCTTGAACGATTAGCGTATTGCTACATACCTTCTCACTCATTGCCTGAAGCGCCTTTGGTGGTGTTTGCTCACGGTTTTTTGGGGGCAGGTGATGACTGGGATGCGGTAAATCAAGCGCTACCTGAATATCACCAGTTGACGATTGACCTTCCTGGACACGGAAAAAGTTGCCCCGTTCAAGGCGTAAGTTTTGATCAAGTTTGCAGAATGATCACTGCGACAATACTAGACTGTATTCAAGCACATACATTAAGTGCAACAGTGCCGGTTTGTTTGGTTGGTTACTCACTTGGCGCACGTCTTTTGATGTATTTGATGACCAAGCACCGCACGACACACGAAATGATCAATGAGCTAAATATTAGTGGCCTAGTGATTGAGGGGGGCAATTTTGGCTTACCTGACGATGAGCAAAAAGCCGCACGTTGGTGCAGTGATAGCCAATGGGCTCAGCGCTTTAAGCAGGAAGAGATTGGTGTGGTTTTGGCCGATTGGTATCAGCAAAATGTGTTTTCTTCACTAAATCATGAGCAAAGACAACTTTTGATTGCTAAGCGCAGTGTTAACCTTGGAAGTGCATTGAGCGACATGCTGCTGGCCACATCATTGGCTAAGCAGCCAGACTTACTCCCAAGTGTGAGAACGCTGTCGTTCTCAGAACATCGAAAGCCACTTTATATTTGTGGTGAGTGCGATACTAAATTTACTCAGCTTGCCGTTGTCAGTGGGCTCGATTATGAGCCTATTGCCCATGCAGGCCATAACGTACACAAAGAGCAGCCTGTGGCTTTTGCCTCACGGCTGCGCACTTATCTAGAACAAATGAGCTTAGGCTCAGTAAAATAGTTGGAATAGATCATGGCTAAAACCGTTGGATTAACAGAAGAAGAGCTATACGCACCCGTTGATTGGGCTGATGTAACTGGTGACTTTGAAGAGATCACCTATCACAAGTCAAAAGATGGCATTGCAAAAATCACCATAGCTCGCCCACAAGTACACAATGCGTTCACGCCACGTACCGTCAACGAAATGATCAAAGCGCTAGCGGATGCACGCTACGATGAAGGTGTCGGCGTTATCATCCTAACCGGCCTTGGTGAAAAAGCGTTCTGCTCTGGTGGTGATCAGAGTGTCCGTGGCGACTACGGCGGCTACCAAGATGATTCAGGCACTCACCACTTGAATGTATTGGATTTCCAGCGTCAGATCCGTACTTGTCCAAAACCTGTGATTGCATCGGTAGCGGGCTGGGCTGTTGGTGGTGGTCACGTACTGCACATGATGTGTGACCTAACGATTGCCGCAGACAATGCGCAATTTGGTCAAACGGGACCAAAAGTTGGCTCGTTTGATGGTGGTTGGGGTGCGTCCTACATGGCACGTATCGTTGGCCAGAAGAAAGCTCGTGAGATTTGGTTCCTATGTCGTTTCTACGACGCGCAAGAAGCTGTGGACATGGGACTGGTTAACACCGTTGTGCCAATTGCTGATCTTGAGAAGGAAACCGTACGCTGGTGTCGTGAAGTTCTTCAGCATAGCCCAATGGCGCTTCGCTGCCTGAAAGCGGCGCTGAATGCTGACTGTGATGGTCAAGCAGGTCTTCAGGAGCTTGCGGGTAACGCAACTATGATGTTCTACATGACCGAAGAAGGTCAGGAAGGTCGTAACGCGTTTAACGAAAAACGTCGCCCTGACTTTGACAAGTTCCCAAGAAACCCATAATTTACACGTGTAATGGCTGCCTTTTGGCAGCCTATTTACGTTTGGTAGCGGTGGGTTGAGAGAGCGCTCAATATAGTGCATGAATACCATATTTTGGGGAACTCTTAGCCCTTACCGCGGCCTAACCCGGTGTATTGTTCATAGTCACCGTTCTTCTCAAGGTGGCTGTGATGACTTCTTATGAAGTGGGAACGACCATGAGACAAGCAAAACTCTATCGCTACTGTCTGCCTATGGACAGCGGTGTTATTCTTCGCGAGCAAAAGCTCACTGCAAGGGAAGGTTGGATTATTGAACTCAGTGACAACGGCCGCGTTGCATTGGGTGAAATCGCCCCGTTACCTGGATTCAGTCAAGAGTCGCTCGAAGCGGCTGGCGTCCAAGCTCAAGCCCAGCTCGAATTATGGGTTCACCATCAACCGACCGATATCGAAAGCTGTTACCCTTCGGTGGCGTTTGGCCTCTCGGCCGCGTTGCTAGAGCTGGACGGTAAGCTACCTGCGGAAGGCAACTATCGCGCAGCGCCACTATGCAGTGGTGACCCAGACGAGCTGATCCCTAAGCTCAATAACATGCAAGGTAAGAAAGTCGCCAAGATTAAGGTTGGCCTTTACGAAGCTATCCGTGATGGGATGATTGTTAGCCTATTGCTAGAATCCATACCAGACCTCACATTAAGGCTCGATGCGAACCGTTCTTGGACGCTGGAAAAAGCCAAACAGTTCGCCAAATATGTCGCGCCATCGCTCAGACAGCGTATTGCCTTTATTGAGGAACCTTGCCAGCAACCTGGTGACAGCGTGTCATTCGCAATTGATACTGGTATTGCTATCGCTTGGGATGAAACCTTGCAAGCGTCTGTTCACCAAAGTGACTTCGCAGTTAAACATCTTACTGGCGTGAAAGCGCTGATCATAAAACCGACCTTAGTTGGCAGCATCGACAAGTGCATGGCGTTGGTGGAAGAAGCAAAAGCACATGCCATTCAAGTGGTGATAAGCTCTAGCCTTGAATCGAGTATCGGACTTGGGCAGCTTGCACGACTGGCAAATTGGCTCAATCCAGAAGAAACACCAGGGCTGGATACGATGCAGTTATTTGGCGCTCAGCTTGAAACGCCATGGCCCGGATGTTTGCTGCCGGTGCAAACGCTGGCAGAGCAAACCTTGTATTGGCAGTCACATGGCGATGATGAGGCTTAATGACCTCCGTTAATTCTCCGCTCCCTCTTTGGGAGCATTGGGCGCAGCTCACTCCGGACAAGATTGCGATTAAAAACGGAGCCCACGCTATGACGTGGCGTGAGCTTTGTGAACACATTCAATCACTCGGTCAATGCTTAGTTGAGCAAGAATTAGCACCGGGAGATGTCGTATGTCTTGTTGGCAGAGCAGAGCAGAGCTTGGTACTTCGTTATCTCGCCTGCCTCGCTCACGGCGTTATTCCTGCCTTGCTCAGTGACCAATCCAAATCTCAGCTTATCGCTAAGTTTGATACCTTGTATCGCACTGATGAGCCGGCGAATGTCTGGGGTCACTGTCAATGGGACGAGTTAACGGCTCAGCGTGATGAGCATGAGCTTTATCGCGTCGAACGATTCGATGATGATAGTCCCATAGCGGATTCACAGCTCACGAGTGCCATTGAGATGACCGAACCCGTTGTCTCAATTGTCTTCACTTCTGGTTCAACGGGACGACCTAAAGCCGTCGCTCATCGTGCATCTCATCATCTCGCATCGGCAGAGGGCTTATTGCAGCGGTTTCGCTTTACCGCTGATGACTCTTGGCTGTTAAGCCTACCTATGTTCCATGTCTCTGGGCTGGCCATTGTTTGGCGCTGGCTAACTGTGGGTGCAACGCTCAACATTGCTTCTGGAAACTTTGCAGCAGATATTGCGAATGTCACCCATGCCTCGCTTGTTGCGACTCAGCTTAAGCGAATCATTGATAATCAGTGGCCGACATCACTAGAGCAAGTGTTGCTTGGAGGCAGTCATATTGCTCAGACATTAGTGGAGAGTGCAGAGGCTCGTGGGATTGAGTCTTGGATGGGCTATGGCATGACAGAAACCGCATCAACGGTGACCGCAAAGCGTGTTGATACGATTGCTTCTTCTGGTACTCTACTGCCACACCGAGCGCTAAAAATAGAAAATGAGCGAATCTATGTCGCGGGTGACACTCTAGCCTGTGGTTACTTTGTGCAAGGAAAGATTAGCCCGCTTGTGATGGAGTCTGGTTGGTTTGATACCAAAGATCTTGGTTGCTGGAATACACAACAAGAGCTGTGTGTTATTGGCCGCGCTGATAACCTGTTTATTTCCGGCGGTGAGAATGTTCACTGTGAAGAGGTTGAAGCAGCACTGAATAGTCTGAGCTTTATCAGCCAAGCAATGGTGGTGCCTGTTGAGGATGAAGAGTTTGGTGCACGATGTGTGGCTGTCGTGCAGGCAACGAGTCAACCTGAGATTAGCAAAATGCGTGAACAACTCACCCCTCTGCTGGCAAAATTCAAACACCCAATTGGCTACTTCTTAATGCCAAATCGACTGACCTCATCAGGGATAAAAGTCGCTCGTCGAGACGTCAAGCAGTGGCTTGCTGCCACTCAGTCGGATTTTATCGTTATTTCATAGTCCAAATCGGCATTGTTCATTCCAAGCAAGGCTCACCATAATAGCCACTATTGAATTGGCTAAGCGAGACGGAAGGGAATGAACAAGCTATTAATGGTCGCGATAGGATTGCAGATAGGTCTTGCATTGACCTCTGATGGATTGCCACAAGCACTTGCAGAGTTAACCGCCTTTTTGCTCACAGCGATCCTTTACTTGAACCACAAGAAATCAAAGTCGGCTTCTAGTTCAAACAAGAGCGCTCTATCGCCTTCCACTGATACCAGTAATTCAGCTTAGCTAAGTAGCCTGCCTGTTCTTAAACTCTGCTCTAGAACAACGTCATTCCCTTGAACAAGGGAATCTCACACAACGCGCTGTGAACCCAGTTCACGTGACATAGTGACTATCTTCAGTTGGTTGCGCGCTTTTACAGTTCTTCACTTTCGCGATGTGATGACGGGATATTGATGACGGGATATTGATGACGGCGTATTGATTAAGCGAGTAGCAACCAGCTCAACGACGTCACCGAAATAAGTAGCCACATGGTGATACCAAACAACATAGGCTTACTGCCCGCTTGTTTGAGTCTTTCTATGGAAATACTGGTTCCAATTAAAAATAGACACACAACCAATAACTTTTTCGATACATCAAAAATGCCGTGATATGCCCATTCAAACTGAGGTAAGTAGTCACTGACCAAAATGGCGCCGCAGTAAAAGAAGATAAAGTAAGGGATAGTTAGCTTGCTGTTTTTGTTACGAAACAGCATCGCACTCACTAGCGCAACAGGAATGATCCATAACGCTCTGGCAAGTTTTAGTGTGGTTGCTGTGGTAAGTGCTTGCTCACCATACGCAGAGGCCGCGCCCACGACAGATGAGGTATCGTGAATGGCGATCGCAGCCCAAGTACCAAAGGTATGCTGGTCGAGTGATAACGCATGGCCAATGACAGGAAAGATAAACAGAGCAAGTGAGTTCAATACAAATACGGTTGCGAGCGCAATAGCAATACTTTCGTCGTCAGCATCAATAGCGGGGGCAACCGCAGCAATGGCGCTGCCACCGCAAATCGCAGTACCTGACGAGATCAAATAGCCAGTGTGTTTATCCAATCCCATTTGCCTTGCTAGAACCCAGCCAATCACAAGTGTACCAATGATGGTCGCGATAATTAGGCCGATCCCGTCGCTGGTTGCTTGCAGAGCTTGGTCAAGATGGATACCAAAACCTAAACCTACAATCGAGTAAGCGAGCAGTTTTTTTGTGTATTTGGCGATAGGAATATCACGTGGCACTAAGCTAAAAGTGGTAAGAAGAAAGCCAAAAATCAGCGCCATCGGAGAGCTTACCCAAGGGGTCAAACAAGCGATAATCCCGAGGAAGAAAAGAGGGTAAGAGCGTAGTTGGGATAACATCAAAATCCTTACAAACAGCAAAGGCACTAGCCAATAGCGGTAGAACTGCCAATCAATAGTTAGCAGAGTGTAGCGAGAGTTTAAGGTAAGTAAAACTAAATAAAATTTAACGGGCGTTCAGTAAAACTAAACGCCCGTTAAATAGGTTAATGGTGTGGTTCTGATTAGCGGTAGTCACCACGCAGTTCAGACACTTTCTGGAACATGGCTTGGCTCGATGCTTCCTCTGGAAGGACGGGAGTACCCGCTTCTAGTTCTAGTTTGGCTCTAAATCGAGTTGGTAGCCCTTTACATGCGCGTCCTTTGTGACGACTGAAGTAGCTTCCCCATAAACCTTTTAGCGCCATCGGGATGACAGGAACTGGTGAACGTTTAAGAACGATATCAATGCCGCGCATAAACTCATTCATCTCGCCATCGGCAGTCAAACGGCCTTCTGGGAAGATACAAACAATTTCGCCCGCCGCGAGTGCCTGTTCAATTTCCACAAACGCACGGCGAATCGAGCCTTTACGTTTGGCTGAAATAGGGATCACACCGGCACGCTTTAGGAAGCGACGCACGGGTTTGAAGTTTGCGTAGTCCTCTTCCATAACAAAGCGGATCAAGCGCGGACTGGCAGCACTCATGACCAACGCATCCATGTAACTCACATGGTTGCACACAATCAACGCGCCGCCTTTTTCAGGGAGGTGTTGCAGATTTTTGTGGCTGATGCGGTACATGATAGTTGTCATAATCCAAATCAGAAAACGCACCACGAAGATTGGTGCTTGCAAAAACAGATAAGCCGCCATCAAAAAGTTAAGCGCAGAGAGAAGGATAAACAGCTCAACAATAGAAAGCCCAAGTACTGAAAGGCTAACAATACCCAGTACTGCACTACCCACCATAAATAAAGAGTTGTAGATATTGAGAGCGGCAATGACACGAGCGCGCTCTGTCGGTTTCGCTTGTTGCTGCATTAACGCATACAAAGGAACGATAAACAGACCACCAGAGGCGCCAAGAGCAAGTAAATAGCCAAACACTGGCCAAAGTGCTGAGTGAGAAACAAACTCGCTAAACGATTCAAACTGCGGAAGCTCTTCTGGTACGGCAAACGCCATCAATGCACCAAAAATAGTGATGCCAATGCTACCAATTGGCACAATGCCGACATCAATGCGGTTTTTTGACATCTTGTCACACAGCATAGAGCCAAGGGCAATACCGACAGAGAACAGTGCTAATAGGAAAGAGACAGCGGCCTCATTGCCCATCAGATGGATCTTAGTGAAGTTCGGAAATTGCGTTAAGTAAGCTGCGCCCAAAAACCAAAACCAGCTAATCGCCATGATGCATTGGAATACGACACTATCTTGCTGAGCGATCTTGAGCGTTTCTTTGGTTTGCTTAACGGGTTGCCAGCGAAACTTCAGCTCTGGGTCTGCCGCAGGTGCATTGGGGATTGAACGACTCGAAATATAGCCAGCCACAGCGAACACAATCACACTGGCTGCCGCCACATATTTAGCGCTCTCAGCGGAGGCAATAATGCCCGCACCTAAAGTACCCAGCAGGATCGCGAGAAAAGTCCCAGTCTCAACCAAGGCGTTGCCAGATAACAGTTCGTTTGGTTTGAGTTGCTGTGGCAGTAGTGCGTATTTAACTGGGCCAAAGAAAGCTGACTGGGTACCCATCAAAAATAGCAACAGTAGCAGAATGCCATAGCTTTCGGTGACAAAGCCAATGGCGCCAACGCACATGATACCTATCTCCGCTAGCTTAACTTTGCGGATGAACCACGACTTTTCGTATTTGTCAGCTAGGACACCAGCGGAGGCGGAGAATAAGAAGAAGGGCAGGATAAACAAACCTGCGGCTAGGTTAATAAACAAGTTGCTCGAGATAGGCAAAACCTGCGGTCCAGCGAAGGCAACAAAAAGTAGTAAAACGTTTTTAAAAATGTTGTCGTTGAATGCGCCGAAAAACTGGGTAACAAAGTAGGGCATAAAGCGTCTTTCGGTAAGTAAAGACGCAGTTTTGGTGTTAGGCATTACCTTTCCTTTTCATTACCAGCTTTTGAGGTAATTTGAGATGAGATCTTTGATGAGCACGCCGCCATCAATAGGTTCTGAAGTGAAAAACTTGTCATCGACACTGAGTAGCGTGATACCGTGCACGCCAGCCCAAAGTACACGACTGGCTTTCATGACGTCAGCCGGCGAGCGTTCTGGGCGAAGCTCAGACAACAAATGTTCCAACATGCCAGTCATTCCGTCGATGCGTTGTGACTGCCATTCTGGAAGTTGGTCACCATTCATGTTGTGCTCAAATATTAACTGCCAACGATACGGGTACTTCTTTGCAAAATCATGATAGCAAATAGCCAGCGCATACAAGGCTTGCTCGGCGTTGTCCGTTTTTTCGATGACTTGTCTCGATTCTTCGGACAACTCGTCCACGGTGCGAGCAACGGCGTGAAGTAACAGTAAATTGTAACTGCCGAAAATATTCACCAATGTGCTGGGAACATACCCTATAAGCGTGGCAATCTTGCGAAGACTCAGCGAGTGATAGGAGTTCTCGTTGAGGTAATCCCTGACAGTAGTCAGCGTCAGGTCGATAAGTTCTTCCCGGGTATGATCGTTTCTGCGGGCCATGGTGATGGATTCTTAATTGAACACGGTTCGTTATTTTAGTGTTGGGACAGGTTAGCGTCAACAAATGAAGCCAGTGATTGCAAGGTTGCAACGCACTTTTGAGATAGTGGTCGGTATAACACCGTGTTCTTGAAATAATGTCATAGACGGTGTGTATACCGTAACAAACGTGCAATATTCTGAAACAAGTCCGAGCATTTGAAGCGTTCCTTTAATGCTAAGCTCAGTATATGATGCGTAGTAAGTCGTAATAGGACTTACGATGTAATGTGACAATAACGAAAGGTTGAGAATGAAACGTTTATTTTCTTTCGTCGCACTGCTAGTACTGGCAGTGGCGGTGAATCCGGTAGCCGAAGCAAAGAAATTCGGTGGCGGTAAATCATTTGGTAAGAGCTTTAAAACGGCTCCGGCCCCAAAACAGCAACAACAAAATACCAATAACATCAGTCGTCAAGATCAAAACAAAGCTGGAAGCAGTAAGAAAGGTCTGATGGGCGGTATCTTAGGTGGTTTGCTCGCTGGTGGTCTTTTAGCTGCTTTCTTTGGTGGTGCTTTTGAAGGCATCAACTTCATGGATATCTTGATTTTTGGTTTGATTGCTTTTGTGATCTTCAAACTGATGCGCGGTATGCTGGGGGCGAAGCAGGGTAGTATGAATCAGCAGAGGCAACAGCCGGCGTTTGGCGGCCACTCTCGTCAACAATTCGAGCAGCCTTCAAACTTCCAGAATTTTGAACAGCCAGCATCAACGGCTTCAACAGGTGGTTTTGGCGCAGCTGGACACAGCGAAGTGCCTCATAACTACCCACCGGGCTTTGATCAAGCAGCATTCCTAAATGGAGCTCGTGAGCACTACCGTATTCTCCAAGGTGCGTGGAATCACAACGAGCTACACACTATTGAAGAGTATGTATCAGCAAGCTTGCTGCAAGATCTTATCAGCGAGCGCGCTAAGCTTGAAGGGGAGCAGCATACTGACGTGATGTATGTTGACGCTGAGGTTGTTCGTGCGGATTACGACGCCAACAAAGCCCAGCTGAGTCTTCAATTCTCTGGTCGCTACCGCGATGCCGTTGAAAACATCGAAGAAGACATCGAAGATATATGGCACCTTGAGCGTGATTTGACCCAGCCAAACGCACCATGGCTAATCGTTGGTATCCAAGGTTAATAACCGCCAATTGATTTAAAAACAGTGATTAAAAACTGCAGAGTAAAATCTGCAGTTTTTTTACATTTGAATCGCCGCAATCTGGCGTTTTTCCTCTATAATCCAGCCTTTGCTATCAACCCCATTAATCCCAATCATGCGAACCTTATTTGCTCATACGGCACTGGCGCTGACATGCAGTACCATCACTTCTCTTGCGCTAGCTGACGATCATATAGTGCCTCTTGTTGAGCACACCCCAAACCCAACCACAGAAAAGCTCGATCGCTTTTTAGGTGTGTTTGGTGCGGAGTCGGAATACGATGCAGATAAAGGTCTTAACTCGAGCTACATTCCGGCAGTGTTCTACAAGCCAGAGCAAGGCTTGGGGCTTGGGCTGTTGTATGTGGGTTTATATGGTGACCCGAGTGATGGGGCGGGACAGCCTTCTTCTATGGTTATCAACCCATATGCATCATCAAATGGATCTATGGGGATTACGTTCAGTAATAAGCACTTTTATAACGGCGGTGATAACCGCGTTTACACCGATATCAAAGTGTTTGATGATGCAGCGGTTTACTATGGCCAAGGCTATGAAAACGGACAGCAAGACGGCAATAAGGTTGACTTCAAAGAGCAAGTGGTTGATGTCAAACCCACGTGGTTGACTCGAGTTTCTGGAGGCTACTTTTTGGGCTTGGGTGCCAATGTGAAATCGGTGCGTCCTCACGATAAGACGTTTGAGAATCAAAACCTCGATTCTGTCGCGAATGAACTCATCGACAACACCAGCTACGGTGTGTTTGTCTCTAACGTCTTTGATACCCGCGACAACGTGACTAACGCCACCAAAGGTACCTTACTGCAAGCCGACTTAGGATTGTATCATGATGCCACTAACTCAGAGAATTTTGGTAAATACTCGCTCAAAGCTTCTCAATATCACACGTTAGCGCCCATGCCAGGATTGTTTGCATGGCAAGTGCAAGCCAACTTAACCTCAGGCAACGTCCCTTGGAATCAACTGCCAGATCTTGGCGGTGCTGATGCGATGCGTGGCTACATCCTTGGTCGTTATCGCGACAACCAAATGATGATGGGGCAGGTGGAGTACCGTTTGCCTGTGTACTGGCGAGTCGGTGTCGTTTTCTGGGGAGCGGCAGGTACGGTATCAAACAATGTATCCGGGCTGTGGGATAAAACGTTGGCAAGTGCTGGTACAGGCTTTAGATTCAAAATCAAAGATAAGGTCAATGTGCGCGCGGATATTGGCTATGGTGAGCATGGTGGTACCTTCTACTTCCACGTCAATGAAGTGTTCTAGTTTGCGCTCATCAAACCTCAAGTACTAAAAAAGCCTCCATTTGGAGGCTTTTTTCATTCAGTTAGAACAAACTTAGTTTTGCTCTTGACCAGATTGAATCGCAGTGAGTGCAACTGTGTAAACGATGTCGTCTACTAGTGCGCCACGAGACAGGTCGTTAACTGGCTTGCGCATACCTTGCAGCATTGGACCGATAGAGACTAGGTCTGCTGAACGTTGCACCGCTTTGTATGTTGTGTTGCCCGTGTTTAGGTCGGGGAATACAAATACTGTCGCTTTACCTGCAACTGGAGAGTTAGGTGCTTTAGAAGCTGCTACGTTCTCCATGATTGCCGCATCGTACTGTAGAGGACCGTCGATGATAAGATCAGGACGCTTCTCTTGAGCCAGTTTCGTTGCTTCACGTACTTTATCTACGTCAGCACCTTTACCAGACTCACCAGTCGAGTAAGAAATCATCGCAACGCGAGGTTCGATACCGAATGCTGCTGCAGAATCTGCAGATTGGATAGCGATTTCAGCAAGTTGCTCAGCGGTTGGATCTGGGTTGATCGCACAGTCACCGTATACCAATACTTGATCAGGCAGAAGCATGAAGAAGATTGACGATACGATAGACGTTCCAGGAGCCGTCTTGATGATTTGGAACGGAGGAACGATAGTGTTCGCTGTTGTGTGAACAGCGCCAGATACTAGACCGTCAACTTCGTTCGCTTCAAGCATCATAGTGCCTAGGTATACAGAATCTTGTAGCTTCTCACGAGCTACAACTTCAGTCATACCTTTCGCGCCACGTAGCTCAACCAAGCGAGCAACGTAGTTTTCACGTACGGCATCAGAATCGATGATAGTTACACCAGCACCTAGCTCAACGCCTTGCTGAGCAGCTACACGTTTGATTTCTTCAGGGTTACCAAGAAGCACACATTCTGCGATACCGCGTTCAGCACAGATAGCCGCAGCTTTAACTGTACGTGGCTCGTCACCTTCAGGAAGAACAATGCGCTTGCCAGCACGGCGAGCAAGTTCAGTTAGCTGGTAACGGAATGCTGGTGGGCTAAGCTTACGGCCGCCTACAGTGCCTTCAAGTAGAGAATCAATCCAAGGACCATCAATGTGACCAGCAACGTGCTCGTTTACGAACTCGATACGCTCTTTATCGTCTGCAGGAACTTCTAGGCTGAAGCTCTGTAGGTTCAGAGACGTTTGCCAAGTGTTACCTTGTGCTTTAAAGATTGGAAGGCCAGTTTCAAGCGCAGGCTTGATAAGGTCAGCAATCTCAGTCGGAACGTCGTAGCCGCCTGTTAGTAGAATAGCGCCGATTTCCACACCGTTCATTGCTGCTAGCGCCGCTGCAACGATTACGTCTGGGCGGTCAGCAGAAGTCACAAGTAGAGAGCCTGGTTTGAAGTGCTCGATCATGTTAGGTAGTGAACGTGCACAGAACGTGATGCTCTTGATACGACGGCTAGCGATGTCACCTTCGTTGATGATTTCAGCGCTTAGGTGCTCTGCCATGTCTACAGCACGAGTCGCAATCAAATCAATCTTCCAAGGCACGCAGCCTAGAACACGAATTGGGCTAGTGTTGAAGATTTGCATTACTTCAAGGTTAGCTTGCTGAGCTGTGTCTGCATCGTCGAAGATTTCAGAAAGATCAGGACGAGTACGACCAGCTTCATCAACAGGGGCATTCAGTTTGTTGATGATAACGCCAGAGATCTTCTTGTTCTTAGTGCCGCCGTAGTTAGAACATGCAACTTCGATACGCTCTTTAAGCTGGCTTGGGTTGTCTGTACCTGGCGTTGCAACGAACACGATTTCAGCGCCAAGTGTCTTAGCGATTTCCTCGTTGATTGCATTTGCAAACGGGTGCTTACGAGTTGGTACAAGACCTTCGATAAGTGTCACGTCCGCATCTTTGTTGATTTGGTTGTAACGCTCAACGATAGTTTCTAGAAGCACGTCTAGCTTCTCGTTACCAATCAGGTTTTCTGCTTCTGACATAGTAAGTGGTTGACCCACTTTCATGTCGCTGCTGTTACCGACGATAGAAGATGTTAGATCTGGCTGATCGCCGCCGTGGCGAGGTTGAGCTACAGGTTTGTAAAACGATACGTTTACACCCTTACGCTCCATTGCACGCAGGACACCCATACTAACACTGGTAAGACCGACACCAGCGCTAGTAGGTACAAGCATAATAGTACGGGACATTCTTTGAGTACCTCAAACTATATATATGGGGGAAGAAACTCAGTGGTTCGATGAACTGCAAAAAAGCACAAGCAAATGTTTCACTGAGCCCTATAAGAAAACTGGCTAACCTAGGTTAGCCAGTTTGAACATTAAAGACCTGCTAGGCGCGCAGTGTCTTCAGCGATGACTAGCTCTTCGTTAGTAGAAATAACCATTGCTGGGATGCGGCTGCTTGCTGCAGTGATAGTACCTTCGCCGCCGAAACGTGCTTTAAGGTTAGCTTCACCGTCAACTTCGATGCCAAATACGCCTAGACGGTTTAGAACCATCTCACGGATTGGTGCAGAGTTTTCACCGATACCACCAGTGAACACGATAGCATCTAGACGGCCGTCAAGAGATGCAGTGTAGCCAGCTACGTATTTCGCTAGGCGGTGGCAGAACACGTCCATTGCACGTGTTGCTTCTTCTTTCTCACCGTAGTTGTCTTCAACGAAACGACAGTCAGAAGTCACTTCAGTCAGACCTAGAAGACCAGACTCTTTAGTGAGCATGTTGTTGATTTGCTCAACAGAGTAACCTAGAGCGTCGTGTAGGTGGAAGATGATCGCAGGATCGATGTCACCACAACGAGTACCCATTACAAGACCTTCAAGAGGAGTTAGACCCATTGAAGTATCTACAGATTCACCGTTTTTGATAGCACAAACAGAAGCACCATTGCCCAGGTGGCAGTTGATGATGTTCAGTTCGTTAGCTGGCTTACCAAGTAGCTCAGCTGCTTCACGTGCGATGAATAGGTGAGAAGTACCGTGCATGCCGTAGCGACGGATGCCGTGCTCTTTGTACAGGTTGTACGGTAGAGCGTATAGGTAAGACTCTTGAGGCATAGTTTGGTGGAACGCAGTGTCAAATACCGCTACGTTCTTAAGCTCTGGGAAGTTGTGCTTCGCCGCTTCGATACCGATGATGTGAGCAGGGTTGTGAAGAGGAGCAAATGTTGCAGAGTCTTCGATACCTTTAAGTACATCGTCTGTGATTAGTGCAGAAGATGTGAATTGCTCGCCACCGTGAACGATACGGTGACCGATAGCGCCTAGGTTTGCTTTTAGCTCAGGCTTAGAAGCAAGGATAGTCTCTACCATGAACGCTAATGCTTCTTCGTGAGCAGCGCCGTTACCTAGTTGAGCTTCGTGTTTACCATCAAGTTTCCACTTGATACGAGCTTCTGGAAGGTGAAGACATTCTGCAAGACCTGTTAGGTGCTCATCACCGTTTTCTGCATCAACGATGGCAAACTTAAGAGAAGAACTGCCGCAGTTTAAAACTAAAACCAGCTTAGACATTAGAGGTTACCTGTATTTTATCTGATCGGGGATCAAGGATGTAAACGTATCTCAAGACTGAGAGGCAGCAAAAAACGCCTATCACTCTTGGTCATAAAATCATCAATTGCCGTATAATAATATGCGATTTTCCCAAGAAAACCACATTAGCGTCCTTGCGAGGGTCATCTCGACGGTTGCCTATTTTGTAAATAAAGACAACAATGAGATTGAGGATTCGCAAAGAATAACGATAATGGCAGAAGATAACAAAATAAATTTGAAAGAATCTTAACTTCCGTCAATATTTTGCTGATTTAGTTGAATAGTTCAACTTTTTTTTAGTGAGGTTAGCTATGAGCGAGAGAGCAAGTCTGACTCAGAGTTTAAAAAATGGTCAAAAGTACATGGAACTTTGGCCGATGCGTAAGGAGCTAACGCCCCTGTTTCCAGAGCAGCGCATCATTAAAGCGACGCGATTTGGTATTAAAGTGATGCCTGCGGTTGCTGCCATTAGTGTTTTAACGCAAATGGCCTTTAACAACGCTCACGCGCTGCCACAGGCGATTGTGATTGCGTTGTTCGCAATTAGTATGCCTCTACAGGGGATGTGGTGGTTGGGAAATCGCTACAACACGCAACTGCCTCCGGCTCTAGCGTCTTGGTATCGTGAGCTGCACCAAAAGATTGTTGAATCAGGCGGTGCGATGGAACCAGTAAAAGCGAAGCCTAAGTACAAAGAGCTTGCCATTACCTTGAATCGCGCTTTTAGGCAGCTTGATAGAAGGGACTTTGATCGCTGGTTTTAACAACGATTGACTAATAAATAAACACAAGCCCCGCTCAATGATGAGCGGGGCTTGTTCGTTTTAGCAAGGGTGGGTGTGCAATTGTAACAACTTTGCGGCGAGTGTTAGTTTGATGTTGTCGCCACTCTCGCGATAACAATGCTGTTATTGGACTGCTGTTATTGGCCTTCATTTATTGGAATTGGCGACTAATCTTGTAAATCGCACCACTATCAGTGCTAAACCATACGTGGCCGGCTGAATCGGTGGTGATATCTCGTACTCTCTCACCAAGCTCTTCGTAGTAGCGTCTTTCTTCTAGTACCTGGCCAGCTTCGTTGATATCTAGAATGTTGATGTGAGTGAGTTTTAGCGCTCCGATTAACAAGATGCCATTGAGCCTCGGAAACTCATCGCCCTCATACAAGTGTAGCGACCCTGGTGCAATTGAAGGGATATAGACCTTGCTTGGTGATTCAATGCCTTCTTTCTCTTGAGCTTTTCCGGCGTTGATTGGTCCCCAATATTCTTTCCCGTGTGATGTGATTGGCCAGCCATAATTAAGACCTGCTTTGACTAGGTTGAGCTCATCACCGCCTCTCGGGCCATGCTCTATCGTCCATAATTGTGCTCGTTTGCTGTCAAATACCAGCCCTTGTGGATTACGGTGGCCATAAGAGTATATCTCGGGAGCA
The DNA here is from genome assembly GCF_059412285.1 of Vibrio sp. CB1-5. Lineage (NCBI taxonomy): Bacteria > Pseudomonadati > Pseudomonadota > Gammaproteobacteria > Vibrionales > Vibrionaceae > Vibrio > Vibrio sp. CB1-5. Next base: position 69,141 of record NZ_JBJHPB010000019.1, read on the forward strand.
AATTTTTGGTTTTCGATAAACGGATTGTCTTTTGGAATCGATCCATCTTGATTGAGGCGGACGATGGTACCGGCGTGATTGTCGGTTTGCTGCGCATTATCCCTGTCACCAGCATCACCTATGGTCATATAGACCAAACCTTCATCATCAAAAGCAATTCGGCTTCCAAAGTGTCGACCAGAGGTGACGGAGACATTGCTGGTGAAGAGATCTTGCCAGTTTGTAAGTTTGTTGCCATCTAGAGTCGCTTTCGCAAGCGTGGGTGCTCCCCCTTTACCGACAGGTTTCGCGTAGGTGAAGTAATAAACATTAGCTTCGGATGGGCTTGGGTGAATGTCCATCAGGCCGCCTTGGCCAGAGGCATAAATCGTGGGTAGCCCACTTATCGACGTTTGCTCGCCATTTTTTGTATCGACAAGCAGCAGTTGACCTTCCCTTAATGTCACTAATAGTTCTGAGTCACCCACAATCAGAATTGACCAAGGAACGCCATTCACGGTCGTCACTTTTTCTAACTTACTGCCTTCAAACTCTCGAGCTTTCGAGGGCATTGCTAATAGTAAAATCAGGGGTAAAAGGAGTAATAGACGCATGCTAAAAGTTCCCTTGCGATTGGATGTACTCAACTCGTTGACGATTACGCTATCTGTATGAATATAGACATCTTTCACATAATTGCACCCATAAAGCTTCACTTTTGTCAAAAATGGATTACGCTGATTTTTGAGTAAATATTAGTCGCATGTATCGCTGTATGTACGCATTTGTTTAAATGTTGGTTTCGAAAGCACATGGATAGCACGTTTATCTAATGCGAATGTTAATAATACCTTTCAATTTGGTTGTCTTGCTGGTAGAAGTAGCAAGGAGTCAAAAAATAATTCACGAAGTGTAAATTAAATAATACACCCATATCCCCATTAGTGAGTAGAGTGTCTCTACTCATTCAGGGTTGCTTAATCAAGGAGTTAAGATGAAAGCAAGCAAGATCATTGTCACTGCAGCATTAACCGGTGTGGCGTTGCTGTCTTCAGCCAGCATCATGGCAAAAACAGCAAAAGTCGCGGTATCGCAAATTGTTGAGCACCCTGCGCTCGATGCGACACGCCAAGGCTTGGTCGACGGCCTTAAAGAAAAAGGCTACGAGCAAGGTAAAAACCTCGAGTTTGACTACAAAACTGCGCAAGGCAACCCAGCGATTGCAGTGCAAATTGCTCGCCAATACGTGGGTGAGCGCCCTGACGTGCTAGTGGGGATCGCGACACCAACCGCTCAAGCATTGGTTTCTGCGACACGCGATATTCCAGTAGTGTTTACCGCCGTTACTGATCCCGTGGGTGCGAAGCTGGTGAAAAAGCTTGAGCAGCCTGGTAAGAACGTGACGGGTCTATCGGATCTATCACCTGTCGATCAGCATGTTGAGCTTATCCAAGAGATCATGCCAGATGTGAAGAGTATTGGTGTGGTCTACAACCCAGGCGAAGCGAACGCAGTGAGCCTAATGAAGCTGCTAAAAGAGAGCACAGACAAGCGTGGTATTGAGCTAGTGGAAGCAACAGCGCTTAAAAGTGCCGATGTACAAACGGCGACTCAAGCTATTTCAGCGAAATCCGACATTATTTACGCACTTATCGACAACACGGTAGCGAGCGCTATTGAAGGTATGATTGTCTCAGCTAACCAAGCCAAGACACCAGTTTTCGGTGCAGCAACGTCGTATGTTGAACGTGGCGCGGTAGCGAGCCTTGGTTTCGATTACTACCAAATCGGTGTACAAACAGCGGACTACGTAGCGCAGATTCTTGAAGGTACGGAACCAGGCAAAATCGATGTCAAAGTGGCAAAAGGTTCTGATTTGGTGATCAACGCAACGGCTGCGAAAAAATTGGGTCTTACTATCCCTCAAACAGTGATGGATCGCGCAACAAGCGTTAAGTAAGTCTTGCATTGCGATGAAGCTGGATCTTCGGATCCAGCTTTTTTATTAAGTTTTCTTTTCTTAAACAGCACTTGTTAAACAGCAGTGGAGTAGTTATGTCTGCTTTTGCATTTTTTGGAGCCCTCGAAATTGGTCTCATTTATGGACTGGTTGCACTGGGCGTCTATCTTACCTTCCGTGTTCTCGATTTTCCCGACTTGAGTGTTGATGGCAGCTTTCCTATGGGGGCTGCGGTGGCGGCTACCGCGATTGTTGCCGGTATTAATCCTTGGGTAGCAACAGGGATGGCGATTATTGCCGGAGCTGCAACGGGCTGGGTGACCGCCTTTCTAGCAGTGCGCTGTGGTATCCTTCATTTGCTTGCGTCTATCCTCACGATGATTGCGGCATTCTCGATCAACATTCGTATCATGGGCCGACCAAACATGGCCTTGCTTGGTGAAGAGACGATTCTGACTCCGTTCGAAATGATGGGTGATGCGATGTATGTTCGCCCGTTGGTGGTGGGTGTGTTAGTGCTGATCTCAGCTTGGTTTGTAGTGCGACTGCTAAACAGCGACTTTGGTTTGGGTCTACGAGCCACTGGCGTAAATGCGCGTATGGTTAAGGCTCAAGGGGCAAGTACTTCATTTTATACCTACTTCTGCTTGGCACTATCAAATGGCTTCGTCGGCTTTGCTGGTGCACTTTTCGCACAAACCAACAGTTTCGCTGATGTGACATCTGGCGTGGGTACGATTGTTGTGGGTCTGGCTGCGGTTATTTTGGGTCAAACGCTGATTCCGGGTCGTAAGATTTGGGTGGCGGTAACGGCGGTCATTGTTGGCTCTGTTCTGTATCGTTTGGCCGTTGCCTTTGCCTTGAGTACGGGTATGTTTGGTCTGCAAGCGTCAGACCTAAACTTGGTCACTGCCGTACTCGTGGCGGCCGCGCTGATTGCGCCAAAGATAAAAGGAAACCTCAAAGCAAAAAAGGTCGTTAAGCCTGCTAAGAGTAAAGCGGTCTCTCAATCAGGCAACACGGGGAATACAGCATGATTCGATTAGAAGATATTCAAGTCACCTTTAACCCAGGGACGATTTTGGAAAATCGCGCCCTGAAAGGGGTGGACCTAGAGGTGCCTGAGCACCAGTTTTTGACGGTGATTGGCTCGAACGGTGCCGGTAAATCCACTTTGTTAGGTGCGGTTACGGGCGAAACACCAATGGTCGGTGGGCGTGTTCTAATCGATGATATGGATGTGACTCGCCAAACTGTCGATCAACGTGCTAACCAATGTGCACGCGTGTTCCAAGATCCTTTAGCAGGTACTTGTGGCGATCTCTCTATCGAAGAGAACATGGCACTGGCCTACATGCGTGGTAAAAAGCGTGGCTGGAGCTTGTCGCTGTCGAGTAAACGTCGCAAGCTGTTCCAAGAGCGCATTAGCATTCTAGGACTTGGGCTAGAAGACAGGCTCGGGGACAACATTGGATTGCTATCTGGTGGTCAGCGTCAGGCGGTAAGCCTAGTTATGGCAACATTGTCCGACAGTAAGCTGCTGTTACTGGATGAACACACTGCGGCACTCGATCCTCGCATGGCGGCGTTCGTTATTGATCTCACCAAAAAGGTTATTCAGGAGTTCAACCTCACGGTCATGATGGTAACGCACTCAATGAAAGATGCTCTTGCTTGTGGCGATCGAACCGTCATGTTACACCAAGGTGAGATCGTCCTCGATGTGGAAGGTGAGCAGCGTGCCAATATGCAAGTGCCAGACTTGCTGGAAATGTTCTCCAAAGTACGTGGTGAAGAGCTCGCGGACGATAGTTTGTTGCTTAGCTAGTCATCACAATTTAAAGGTCTCAGCCTTCTGAGCTAAGCCTACAATCTGTGATCCCTCTTCAATTTGAAGGGGGATTTTTTCTGCAGCCGATTCTTCTACAATTATCCTACCTCGTTCCCTATAAAAGAAGAATCATAATGAACCAGCCATTTCTATATCATCCTCAAACCCAAGATGGGTTAGCGCGAGAAGGTGATAAACTCACTATTCGTCTATTTGCTCAGCAAGACGAATTTAAGTCAATTAAGCTTCGTCATGAGCCGGACAATGAAGAATATCTAGTCGAGCTTAGTAAAGTGGGTACCAAAGGTCAGTTAGACATATGGCAAGCAGCATTGCCACTGAGTGCCGATAAAGATGTGACTTATTATGTGTTCAAGGCGCTGACTGAGACCGGCCAATATTGGCTCGATGCGCGCGGTACGCACAGCCGCATGCCGGGACGAGAGTATCATTTCAAGTATAATCGCGCAGATCAGCCACCAAGCTGGGTCGCAGAGCAAGTGTTCTACCAGATCTTCCCCGATCGCTTTTGCAATGGCGATCCTAGTATTGGCGTCGAGACTGGCGAGTATCAATACCCAAGTCGCAATCGTGAGTCCGTGAAGAAATCGTGGGGTGAGCCAGTAGGCAATCATGGCAACTCGGGTGCGGTTGAGTTTTATGGTGGTGACCTAGCGGGTATCGAGTCTAAGTTGGATTATCTGCAAGAGCTTGGGATCACTACCTTGTACCTAAATCCGATTTTTACCTCATACAGCAATCACAAGTACGATACGGTGGACTACTATTCCATCGATCCTAAGTTTGGTACCAATCAACAATTTGCCGAGCTTGCAGACAATTTGCATCAAAGAGGTATGAAAGTGGTGCTTGATGCAGTGCTCAATCACACCTCGGTCGCACACCCTTGGTTTGACGTGTTAGAGGAGAGTAACGGTGCTTACACCGCTGCAGACAGTCCCTACCGGGACTATTACTTCTTTAATGCTGACTCCAAACAGTATGTCGGTTGGAAAGGGATTGATACGCTACCAGTTCTAAACTTCCACAATGAAGAAGTACGCGATCATATCTATCGAAGCGAAGGCTCGGTGATCAAACATTGGTTGAAACCACCCTACAACATCGACGGTTGGCGTTTTGATGTGATTCATATGCTTGGGGAAGGCGAAGGCGCGGCAAATAATGCTCATTACGTTCGAGCGTTTCGTGAATCGATGAAGTCGGTGAATCCTGACTCTTACATGTTGGGTGAGCATTTTTTTGAGGCAACCCAATGGCTACAGGGCGATCAAGAAGATGGCGCCATGAACTACTATGGTTTTGCTCATCCCCTACGCGCGCTTCTCGCGGGCAAAGACATTACGTTTGACCCTATCAACATCGACTGCCACGAGTTTTTAAGCTGGCTTCAAGAGGCAAGTGCTAAAGTGCCATGGAGCAATCAATTATCGCAATTAAACCAGCTTGATAGCCACGATACGGAACGTTTTATCACTACCTTGGCTGGAAATGAGAATCGTCTTGCTATCGCGTTACAGCTTCTAATGACCTACGTTGGTACACCGTGTTTGTACTACGGTGTGGAAGTAGGGCTTGAGGGAACGCATGATCCCGATAATCGTCGCTGCTTCCCATGGGAGCGAGTTGAGACAAGTCCATGGCTACCGTACTGCAAGCAATTGATTTCGCTTCGCAAAGCTTCTAAAGCCTTGCAGCGAGGCAGTTTTGTCCCGCTTTACGTTGATGAGTTTAGCTTGGTGTTCGCACGTCAACTGGACGATGAAGTGGTGATTAGTGGCTTTAACTTAGGGGTAGACGCGGTGCAGCTTTCGCTGCCGATTTGGAAGCTAGGGCTTGAGAGTGTCAGTTTTGAATGTGCACTGACGGGCAGCAAATCTGAAGCACTTGATGGTGTGTTAGATGTCATTATCGCAGCAGAGGGTTCTCTGCTGCTGACACGCTAACTAGATTGACTGCGGCAAGGTGATTACTGCGATAAGGTCGCAAGCATCTTGTCGCGGTATTGCTGGATGTGTTCGACAATCGGTGCCGCTTTGTTAAAGGTGCGGATCTCACGAAATAGCTCAGCGGCTTGCGGGTACTGTTGGCGAAGGTATGAGAACCACTGCTTGACGCGGTTTGGATAGTAGAGCCCTTTATCGCCTTTGATTTCATAGGTTGAATAGACCAAAAGCAGCTCAACCACTTCATGCCAAGGCATCACCGTATGATTGTGTTTGACCACGTTACCGAGGTTTGGCACATTGAACGCGCCGCGACAGACCATCAAAGAATCCACGCCCGTGGTTTCAATGCAGCGTTGGCCATCAGCGTAGTTCCAAATCTCACCATTCGCGATCAGAGGCAAGTTGGTTTTGCTGCGAATTGCATTAATGTAGTCCCATTTGATCTCACTCGCTTTGTATCCGCCAGTTTTGGTGCGTGCATGCACGGTAAGTTCATTGGCGCCTGCTTGTTCGATCGCGTCAACAATCTCGAAGCAGTCATCTGGGTTCTCCCAGCCTAAACGAATCTTAGCAGTAACAGGAATAGAAGGGTCTACCGCATCTCGGCATGCTTTCACTACGTTATGGATAAGCTCTGGGTGCTGCAGTAACGCTGCGCCACCTTTGCTCTTGTTGACCAACTTTGCAGGACAGCCAAAGTTGAGGTCAATCCCTTTAGCACCAAGTGATGCAGCCTTAACGGCGTTTTCTGCCATCCAACGGGGATCTTGTCCAAGAAGCTGAATGTGAACAGGTGTACCGGATTTGGTCATGGAACCTTGAGCCAGTTCAGGACACAGGCGATAGAACACGTGATCAGGCAAAGCTTGGTCAACAACGCGAACAAATTCAGTCACACAAAGATCGTAGTCGTTGATCTCGGTAAGAATTTCTCGCATTAAATGATCTAACACACCCTCCATCGGGCCCAAAACAACACGCATACCAGTTCTCATCATATTCAGGGAGCGGGGATTCTACCCGTTATAGAACAAAGAATCGACCATTGTGTTTCTAGGGCGAGGTAAATATACTTGCCGAAAATTTTGATTGGTGTAACGAACAAATGAAATTCATCGAGCTTCCTGTCGACTGGACAGGCGAATCTAGCGCGTTTATTGAAGGCGCAATCCTAGCAGCTAACTTTGCGGCTGAGCCACTAAAACCAGAGGCTTGGTTATCTTCAGTTATCGGCGATTTCACATCAAATCAAGAAACTTGGGTCGTTGAACACCTGCATGCTCAATACGCACTTCTAAAAACCAATCAATACGCATTGCTGGCTTTGCTTGATGATAACCAAGAACGAGCGGCAGACTTTGCTGAGGGCTTCATGACGGTTTGGCCGGTTGTTGAGACTCAGTGGCAAGGTAAAAGCCTATCTGATGGCACAGAGCGTATGCTTCAAGCTCTGCTGACAACTTTGATGTTAGCAATGGATGAAGAGCAAACTCACGCGCAAATGCGTGAGGCAGGCTTTGAGCAACTGCCAACGTATGCAGACCTAGCGCCACAACTTGATGCGATGGTGAATGAAGTCGCAATGGCGGCGGATGAGATGATGGTTGGTCATCAGTCTCAAACGGTGAATCCGTTTAAAGGGGTGGGGCGCAATGATGCTTGTCCTTGCGGTAGTGGGAACAAGTTTAAGAAGTGTTGTGGTAAGTAATTAAGCGATGCGTGAGCGAGTCAAAGGGGATAACCAAAGGCTCGCTCCTATCGTCACACCGCCATATTATTGAAATCGACGATGTCTAGCCGATGACACTTTCGCACCTTGCGAAATCACAACAATCGCCAACGCCACCAAGTTACCCGCAAAGATAACCACTAGCCACTGAGGCATAGAGAGCGACAAGAACTGCCATACCACTTTCGAACAATCCCCATAGGCTTCAAACATCCACGGTGCCCACTCGTTCAGCGGTGCCCAATCCGGGAAAGTGACAAACAAATCACAAGTCTTAAATGGAGAAGGATTGAACTGATAGTCCACGTGTTCAAGTGACAGCGTCAGGCCTTTAATAGAAGAGGCGCCCCAAGCACCTAAACCAAGCCATCTTAACAAGGTATTTTTAGGGTTAATCAAACCAATTAAAGCGGCACCGCCGATGCCAAACATAGCAACGCGTTCGTAGATACACATGACACAAGGGGCCAATTGCATGACATGCTGGAAGAAAAGAGCGCAGAGTTCGAAGAAGATAATCGCTAGAAGCAGCAATCCCCAAGACCATCGTGTCTTTGAAAATGCCTTAATGTTCGCTAGAAGTGTCACTGTCACGTCCTTGATAAATAAAAAAAGCTCTGAATACTCAGAGCTTTTTAACGTGGAATAGTTTCACAATCAACTAAAAATTAGTGTCCAGATGAGATAGCGCTCTCAACTACTGCACCTGTGTGTTCTACAATCCAACCTGCTTCGTAAAACCAAGCAGTCATTGGTTCAACCAGGTAGACGATGCCAAGTAGACCTACAATCGACAGTACGATGGTGTATGGCAGTGCCATGATAACCATGCGACCGTAAGAAAGGCGGATAAGCGGTGCCAATGCTGAAGTCAGTAGGAATAGGAACGCTGCTTGACCGTTTGGCGTTGCTACTGAAGGCAAGTTAGTACCAGTGTTGATTGCAACCCCTAGAAGGTCGAACTGATCACGAGTGATAATACCTTCGATAAGCGCGGTTTTCACTTCGTTAATGTAAACCGTACCTACGAATACGTTATCTGACACCATTGATAGTACGCCGTTTGCAATGTAGAACAGAGCAAGCTGAGTACCTTTGTCTTCGATGTGTAGAACCGCGTCGATGATTGGCTTAAACAGACCTTGGTCTACAATCACAGCCACGATAGAGAAGAATACAGCAAGTAGAGCAGTAAACGGCAGCGCTTCTTCAAATGCTTTACCCATTGAGTGCTCTTCAATAACACCGGTAAACGCGGTTGCTAGAACGATAACCGATAGACCGATTAGACCCACCGCAGCTAGGTGCATTGCCAGAGCGACAATCAGCCATACTGCGATAGCACCTTGGATCCAAAGTTTCGCGATATCTTGCTTAGTGCGTGATTTGCGCTCTTCACGGTCGAACTCAACTAGGATGTTACGTACGTTTTCTGGAAGCTTTGCACCGTAACCGAACACACCCATTTTCTCGACAAGGAAACAGGTAGCAAGGCCACAGATTAGTACAGGACCGGTTACAGGTAGCATACGAATAATGAACTCACCAAATTCCCAGCCAGCTTGACCAGCAATGATTAGGTTTTGAGGCTCACCAACCATGGTCATAACGCCACCCAGTGCGGTACCGACACCAGCGTGCATCAACAGTGAACGTAGGAATGCACGGTAATCTTCTAGGTCGTCACGAGTAAGATCGGTGATTTCACCGTCATGAGTGTGGTCATGAGATGAACCGTAGTTCTTGCCTGAAGCCACTTTATGGTAGATAGAGTAGAAACCGACTGACACACTGATAACCACGGCAATAACCGTTAGTGCATCTAGGAATGCGGATAGGAAAGCCGCTGCAAAACAGAAGGCCAAAGACAGCACCGCCTTCGAGCGAATGCCAAGCAATATCTTAGTGAAGATGAACAGCAGAAGCTGCTTCATAAAGTAGATACCGGCAACCATGAAGACCAGCAGCAATAACACTTCAACGTTATTGATCAGCTCGTGCATCACCATATCGGGGCTGGTCATTCCCATCGCCACCGCTTCAATGGCAAGCAAACCACCTGGTTGTAATGGGTAGCACTTAAGTGCCATCGCGAGGGTAAAGATGAATTCGACCACAAGTAGCCAACCTGCAACAAACGGGTCAACGAGGAAGAAAACAATAGGGTTGATAATAAGGAAAGCGATGATCGCTAATTTATACCAATCGGGTGCTTTACCAAGGAAGTTCTTGATAAACGCATTTCCAAGAGACATCGGCATAGTAATACTCTTATGTTGTTATTAATCGACAGTAGCAAAGGGTACGAAGAGTATTTGAGTGGGCTTCCAAATAAATCGGCAGAATTAAAAAACTTAGAAAACGAACAAAAATCACACACTGCACAAACGGAGTGGGGAGAATGTTCACTTGCCAAGTCCCTCAGCTGCTAAGCACTCCTTGCTTCGCCCGCAAAGATACTCCTCGGTAAGATTTAGTCAACAAAAAACACCGTTCTCAAAAAAGGAAAAAGGTACTTTTTGCCAAAAACGCGATCTATACGAAATAAGCTAAGTATAGCCGCAGTCAATGGTTGATTTTTTACTTTGTTGACAGTGTTCTGGATGAAACACCGCTCCACGATGATATGCCAATCACAACCTTCAAAAAAGCATGTTTTTTAGGCGTATTCTTACCCAAAGCTCGGAAATATCTTAATGATTAGCCTTGTGAATGGTGTGGTTTATTATTATACAATTCAGTGGGTTGTAATATTAATGAAAGGTAAATACCTATGTAACATTCATGCTTCATACCTATAAATGGTTATAGCTGCGTAAATGTCAAGATAGAGTTATTACTCCATTTTTTTATTGTTACACAGATAAGTAGTGTAGGTTTACCAGAATCTGGAAGTAGTGGTATGATGAGTTTCATGTAACGATAAATACAATAGATTGGAAACACCCCATAATGGTAATTAAGGCGAAGAGCCCAGCAGGGTTCGCTGAAAAATATATTATTGAGAGTATCTGGAACGGTCGTTTTCCACCAGGCTCAATTCTCCCAGCTGAGCGAGAGCTGTCAGAACTCATTGGGGTCACACGAACTACGCTACGCGAAGTACTACAGCGACTAGCCCGTGATGGCTGGCTGACGATCCAACATGGTAAGCCGACTAAGGTAAACCAGTTCATGGAGACTTCGGGGCTACATATTCTAGATACGCTTATGACGCTAGATGCGGATAACGCGACATCGATTGTTGAAGACTTGCTTGCTGCGCGTACCAACATCAGCCCGATTTTCATGCGCTATGCTTTTAAAGCGAATAAAGAAAATGCCGAGCGCACCATAGAAGGCATTATCGAATCGTGTGAAAGCTTGTTGAACGCAGAGTCTTGGGATGCATTCATTGAATCATCTCCGTATGCAGACAAACTCAAAGCACACGTTAAAGATGACGGTGATAAAGACGAAGCGGCGCGCCAGGCATCGCTCATCGCTCAAACGTTTAATTTCTACGATTACTCGTTGTTCCAGCGTTTAGCGTTCCACTCTGGAAACCAAATCTATGGTTTGATCTTCAACGGCCTTAAGAAGCTTTACGACCGTGTTGGCTCGTACTACTTCTCAAACCCAGAAGCATGCACCTTGGCTCTTAACTTTTACAAAGAGCTGCTAGAGGTATGTCGTACGGGTGATCGTGATAGACTGCCTAACGCGATTCGTCAATACGGTATGGAAAGTGGCCAAATCTGGAACCAGATGAAGACCACACTGCCGAGTAACTTTACAGAAGACGACAGCTAATAGCCGTTCATAATGATTAAAAAAACCGCCAATTGGCGGTTTTTTTATTCCACTGCTTTGTTTGGCACTGTTGAGTAATGCGACAGTACAGTCATTGCCACTAAACGGTCATTATGGTCGGGACGGGTTGATAGAGGTCACTCGCAATCTCACTGACTAGTCCGTCGTAACTTGAGAAGGTAAGCTCTGACAACTCGGCGGTGAGTTGGTACATGAATTCTTTGTCCAGTGGTGCATCCGGATTTTCAGTTAAGGCTTCAATTTTACTGACCGTAGTGCTGTACATAGGTGACGGAACGCTCAATGGGCCAACTAGGCTAAGGTGATTCACTTTACGGTGCATTTGCTTACAGTAGTGAAGAATGTGCTGTCTACCGAGTTCAGAGTCTGCGCCATCAATACAAATACGTAGCTGAGTTAGGCAGTCCAATGAATCGATGACGCCTTGCCAGACATTGCGATATTCCTGCTCAAGCTCCTCTCGCTCTGAATCCATTAACCAAGCGGTGAAAATTTCATCAACCAAAAACAGGGTTTGACGGATCAGTTTGCCGTGGACAATTTGGTTCTTACTGACCGTGTGTTTCTTCCATGAGCGAGAAAGCAGTTTGACGTTGCTGTGCAACACTCGATAGAGCGGTTTGTTGTCAAAGTGCGCGATGTTAATCAGTTTCAGGCAGCATTCTTCCATCGCCATCTCAATTTTTTCCAGTTGCTTGACCTTCTTTTGATCAAACATTAATTGATAGTGAGTTGCGGTGCGATGTTGGCGGATCAGGGTAATGAGATCACGCAATTGAACGATCAATTGATATTTACGTTCTACCTTGGCTTCGGTGATCTTTGCATAGTGATAAATGGCAGCCAAAATAGCTACAGATAAGACTAGAGATATCAATACAAACATAACGACCTCCTTTATGTCGTCTAATGCCTTCAAGAGACATAGAGCAAAGGGAGTGCCAATATGAAATATTGTTATAAAACAGTAGCTTAATACTTATGGGTTAGGGGGTGGTGCTATGTTTTGGTGCAATTGCACATTATCTGTGAATCAAGTCACAAAAAAAGCCAGCAAGAATGCTGGCTTTAGTCTAGCGATTTTAACGTGTTACATCACACGCATGCCTGGCTGAGCACCTTCATGTGGCTCAAGGATCCATAGATCGCTGCCACCAGGACCTGCGGCTAGGATCATACCTTCAGACATACCAAACTTCATCTTACGAGGCTTCAGGTTTGCTACCATAACAGTTAGCTTACCTTCTAGCTCCTCAGGTTTGTACGCAGACTTAATACCAGAGAACACTTGGCGAGTCTCACCACCAATGTCTAGCTGGAATTTAAGTAGCTTGTTCGCTTTTGGCACTTCTTCGCAAGAAATGATGCGAGCAATACGCATGTCTACTTTGGCAAAGTCGTCAAACTCGATCTCATCAGCGATAGGATCTTTATCAAGCTCAGTTTGGCTTGCTTTGTTCTTCTCTGCTTCCGCTTTTTCTTTCGCCGCAACTTCTGCTGCTGCATCTTCTTTAGACGCTTCGATCATCGCTTCCACTTTCTTAGGATCGATGCGGTTAAACAGCGCCTTGAACTTAGTGATCTCATGACCAGTCAGCGGCGTGGCAATACCTTCCCAAGTGAGTGTTTCGTTTAGGAATGCTTCTGTACGAGCAGCCAATTCTGGCATCACTGGCTTCAGGTAAGTCATCAGAACGCGGAATAGGTTAATACCCACTGAACAGATGTCTTGAAGCTCTTGGTCTTTGCCTTCTTCTTTAGCCACAACCCAAGGTGCTTTTTCGTCAACGTACTGGTTCGCTTTATCAGCCAGTGCCGTGATTTCACGGATTGCACGACCAAACTCACGGGACTCGTAGAGCTCTGCGATGCGGTCAGCGGCTACAACGAATTCGTTGTATAGCTCAGGCTCTGCAAAGTTGTCAGAAAGCTTGCCTTCGAAACGCTTGCTGATGAAACCAGCGTTACGAGAAGCCAGGTTAACAATCTTGTTGACGACGTCAGCGTTAACACGCTGGGTGAAGTCTTCAAGGTTAAGGTCTAGATCGTCGATACGGCTGTTTAGCTTAGCAGCGTAGTAGTAACGCAGGCACTCAGGGTCAAGGTGGTCAAGGTACGTTGCTGCCTTGATGAAAGTACCTTTCGACTTAGACATCTTCGCGCCGTTTACCGTTACGTAGCCGTGAACGAATACGTTATTTGGCTTACGGAAGCCACTGCCTTCTAGCATTGCTGGCCAGAATAGGCTGTGGAAGTAAACGATGTCTTTACCGATGAAGTGGTAAAGTTCAGTCGAGCTGTCTTTTTTCCAGTACTCGTCGAAATCGAGATCGTCACGTTTGCCACACAGGTTTTTGAATGACGCCATGTAACCAACAGGGGCATCTAGCCAAACGTAGAAGAATTTGTTCTTTTCGCCTGGGATTTCGAAACCGAAGTACGGGGCATCACGAGAGATGTCCCATTGCTGTAGACCTGACTCGAACCACTCTTGCATCTTGTTCGCTGTTTCTGATTGAAGCGAGCCAGAGCGAGTCCACTCTTTCAGCATGCTTTCAAACTGAGGCAAGTCGAAGAAGAAGTGCTCAGAGTCTTTCATTATTGGTGTCGCACCAGATACTGCTGATTTAGGATTAATCAGTTCAGTTGGGCTGTAGGTCTCACCACAGTTATCACAGTTGTCACCGTACTGGTCTTCTGACTTACACTTCGGGCAAGTACCTTTTACGAAGCGATCCGGTAGGAACATCTCTTTTTCTGGGTCAAACAGCTGAGAAATAGTACGGCTAGAAATGAAGCCATTCTTTTTCAGCTCAAGGTAGATGTGAGATGCCAACTCGCGGTTCTCGTCAGAGTGCGTGCTGTGGTAGTTATCAAAACTGATGTCAAAGCCAGCGAAGTCTTTTTGGTGCTCTTCACTCACTGCAGCGATCATTTCTTCCGGCGTGATCCCCATCTGCTGAGCTTTCAGCATGATTGGTGTGCCGTGAGCATCATCAGCACAAATGAAGTTTACTACGTTGCCACGTAGACGTTGGTAGCGCACCCAAATATCCGCTTGGATATGCTCAAGCATATGACCTAAGTGGATAGAGCCGTTAGCGTACGGTAGTGCACAAGTGACCAACAGTTTTCTTGGATCGATTGCCATACTTTATTTCGCTTTCTTTGTTCAAGTAAAAATATTGGCTAATACTACATGATGCATGGCATGACTCCAAGATATCCGAGACCAATCTCCCCAACTTTTTTAGGGTTCTGGTTCGGCTAAGTGAGTGCTAATCTTAGGAAGATTAGCAAAAGACTAACAATAATAAGGAATGCATGATGCGCACGTTCGAATCGAAACAAGATTTTTGCCAATGGCTAGGGGAATTCAGCCACTCAAACCTAAAGCTAGGATGGAGTGAAGTCCCTGATGTGGTAAAGGTTGCCGCCTCGGGAGAGTTTCAAATTTCTTTGCCGTTTGCCAACGTCTCGGCGCGAGAGGCATTAGCTAGCTGGATTGAAGGCAAACAAGCTTCTGGCGAAGTCGCTAAGTTTCCTTTCTCAGTATCTGTCAGCACCAAAGCACTTGAAACTACAGTCGCGACGGAAATCAAAGGCGTGAAAAACGTCATTGCGGTGACCTCAGCCAAAGGCGGTGTGGGTAAATCGACGACGGCGGTCAATCTCGCGCTGGCGATCAGTCAGCTAGGAGCAAAAGTAGGTATTTTAGATGCCGATGTATACGGCCCATCTATTCCTATCATGCTCGGTCAAATCGATGCACATCCAGAGGTGCGTGATGGCAAATGGATGCAACCCGTACCCGCACACGGTATTTACACGCAATCTATCGGGTACTTGATGAGTACTGACGACGCGGCAATTTGGCGTGGCCCTATGGCGTCTAAAGCGTTGGCTCAGCTTCTCAATGAAACGGAATGGCCAGATTTGGATTACTTGGTTATCGATATGCCGCCGGGTACAGGGGATATTCAATTGACCTTATCTCAACAAATACCGGTAACGGGCGCACTTATCGTGACTACGCCGCAAGACCTTGCTTTGGCTGATGCGATTAAAGGCGCTGCGATGTTCGAGAAAGTCTCGGTTCCTGTGGTCGGTATTGTCGAGAACATGAGCTATCACATCTGTAGCCAATGTGGTTCGAAAGAGCATATCTTCGGCGCGGGTGGTGCTGAGTGGATGGCGGCTAAATTTGGCTTGAATCTTCTTGGCCAGGTACCCCTACATATCGATATTCGTGAGTCGATTGATAATGGTGCACCAACGGTCGTGTCACAGCCAGAAAGTGAGCATGCAAACATCTATCGAGAGCTTGCTGAAAGAGTCTGTTCGGATCTATTTTGGAGTGGCAAAGCGAAACCAGACTCAATTTTGTTTAAGATGGTCGAATAACTCGATATGCGTATGGTTGGTTATTAAGCAAACAGTGGGCTGGTGGGTAATCGATTGCATTTTTTCATTCTTCGATCTGAGACAAAATTGAACGTCAAATAAGTGAGATATCGACTAGTATCTATTGAATGATGTCCATATAATTACGCGGTTTTGTCCTCACCACCATATATGTACTAGGTGCAAAGAATGTCTGATAATAATCAATGTGTCATCGTCGGTATCGCTGGCGCTTCTGCTTCTGGAAAAAGCCTCATCGCGAGCACTATCTATAATGAACTTCGCGAGAAGGTTGGCGATCATCAAATCGGTGTCATCACGGAAGATTGTTACTACAACGATCAAAGTCACTTGAGCATGGAAGAGCGTGTTAAAACCAACTACGACCACCCAAATGCCCTTGACCACGATCTACTTTGTGATCACCTAGAGCAACTGATCAATGGTGAAGCGGTTGAAGTGCCAGAGTACAGCTACACTGAGCACACTCGTACAGAAAACAGCACCCCGATGACACCAAAGAAAGTGATCATCCTTGAAGGTATTCTGCTGCTGACCGATCCTCGCCTACGTAAACTCATGCACGCGACTGTGTTCATGGATACGCCGCTTGATATTTGTCTACTGCGCCGCGTTAAGCGTGACGTTGAAGAACGTGGCCGCACAATGGAATCTGTGCTGACTCAGTACCAATCGACAGTTCGTCCTATGTTTATGCAGTTTATTGAACCGTCAAAGCAACACGCAGACATCATTGTTCCACGTGGCGGTAAAAACCGTATCGCAATTGACGTGTTGAAAGCGCATATCGCCAAACTACTTCGTGCATAATCCTGACTCAGTTCGGATTGAAAGCGCACAATGAACACGGTGAGAATGTCCTATAATAAATGGGTGCTCGAACGGCGTTTAAATTGCTTTATTTTTTAATCAATTAGTGGCACTTTATGTGCCACTTTTTGTTTTTGGGTTTCAGCCTTGCAAGGAAGTTGCTAATGAAAAAACTCCTCCTCATTCTCGCTATCCCAGTACTGGTGATCGTGTTGGGTATTGCCGCACTGGTGATGTTCGTCAATCCGAATCAGTTCAAACCTATGCTCGCTGAGCAAGTGAAAAATCAAACCGGTCTTGAGCTTGAAATCAGCGGTGACATCAGTTGGCAGTTCTTCCCATCTGTAGGCTTGGAACTTGGCCAGACTAGTCTTAAGAACCCGCAAGGTTTTCAAAATCCAAACCTATTTAGTGTCAGCCAAGTCGGTGTGAGTGTGGCTGTGATGCCACTGCTCGACAAAACGTTGGAGATCGGCTCGATAACGCTAGATGGCGCGCAGGTTTATTTAGAAACGCTTAAAGACGGCCGCTCAAATCTTGATGCCTTAACGGCAGCACCGCAAACAGAGACGGCGGCAGAGCCTGCAGCAATGGGCGATGCTCCAGCTGAAACATCCATATCAGCCGCGGATGGATGGCAGGTTTCTCTCTCTGGTGTCACAGTGTCCAATGCGCTGCTTGAAGTGTCCAACGCGCAAACAGGCACTTTCACTAAGCTCTATGATGTGGGCTTGAATGTGACCGAGTTTGCGGTTGACCAATGGACGACGGCGAATTTTGAGCTCAAAGGCCAAAACAACGATCAGCAGTTCACTGCGAAAGGCACTGCTGATTTCAAACTTGCGCAGGGCTTTGCTGAGTATGAACTTAAGAAAATTGAGTTTGATGCGACCTACAAGGATGCGGCAAATCAGATTCAGCAAGCACAGTTAAAATTGGCGACGTTTGAGTTTGATAAACCCAATGCCATCGAATTCTCAATGAAGGGCAATGCTGCCGATCTTACCTTTGATGCGAAAGGCGGTACTACGTTTATCGTTGATAAAGCCATCTCACTGGTTAAGCTGAGTGGTTTATCATTGGACTCGACCTTGAACGGTGCTTCGCTACCGCAGTCGCCAATGAACATCACTATGGCTTCTGACCTCAGTTTTGATTTGAACAAAAGCTTCCTTGATTTTGTATTGCAGAAGCTGACCGTTAACAAGATTGAGCTGGATGGTAAAGCAACAGTGCAATTGGCAGATATTCCCAAAGTGCGCTTCTCACTGCACAGCCCAAATATCGATTTAGATGAGTTTTTGGGCTTGAACCAAGCGGCTGCGAGCACTGACTCTGAAGGTGGTGAATCTGGAACAGGTGGTTCGGGAACCAGTGCACCTTCACAGGAAGTTGAACCGGATTTAACAGCGCTTAGCGGTTTGGATGTTCAAGGCAAGATCACCATCGATAAGTTCAAAGCGGGCAATGCTCATATGCAGCAAGTGAAGACCGATTTTGCAGTGAATCGCGGCGTGGCGACGCTGAACTCTTTCAGCTCACAGCTATACGGTGGTTCAATCACTGCAACGGGTAAACTGGATGCGCGCAAGTCACCTGCTTCATACAGTGCAGTGAAACGTATCAAAGGCGTCAAAGTGCAACCATTGTTGGTTGATGTAGCTAACAACGATATGTTGGAAGGCACGGGTAATATTGATGTCAATGTGAAAGGTAAGGGTCTTGCTCCAACCGCGATGAAGAAAAACTTGTCGGGTACGGTGAAAATCAATTTTGCTGATGGCGCAGTTAATGGCATCAACGTGGCGCAGCTTATCCGTGAAAACTACGCTCGTTTTAAAGGCCAGTCTTTGGATGATGCATCAGGCCCGAAAAAGACCGACTTTAGTGCGATGAAAGCAACACTCAAGCTCGCCAATGGTGTAGTTTCGACCAATGATATGACGGCGGAATCACCGCTATTGCGTGTGAAAGGTCAAGGCTCTGCTAATTATATCAATGAGACGGCTGACTTTGTCGTAAGCACTTCGGTTGTTGGTACCCTTGAAGGGCAGGGCGGTCAGAGTATCGATGAGCTAAGAGATGTCACCATTCCAATTCGAATCACAGGCGCGTGGACAGATCCAAAATTTGCGTTGGTGTTTGACGATGTACTGAAAGAGAAAGCCAAAAAAGAAGTCGAGCGTGCCACTGAGCGACTAGGCATTAAAGATGAAAAGACGAAAAAAGCGGTAGATAGCCTACTAAAAGGTCTCTTTAACTAACCTCTCTTCTTAAACAAAAAATGCCAGCCCTTCGAGGCTGGCATTAATTTTAACGGTATGTGATTACCAGTGTAGGTCGAGATCTTGCTCTGGCTCGGCGATGGTCTCCCACTGAGAAATTAACTTAGCAACGGTCGCGATGTCGATCATTTTGCTATCGATAACACCATTGGGCCTGCGAATGGTCAGTGATACACTTGATGGCTCTGTGCTGGGTTTAACTGCGTCCCAACACGCTGTGGAGTCCTGCATGCTTTGTATTGGTCCCCATCCTAGGACAAACTGATGCTCGTTCGTGTGCATCCAGAGGGTCAGAGTACAACTTTCCATAAAACTCTCCGTGTTAATGTTATGTTGCATTAGTGTTTAACTTAAACGAAATGCAAGCCATTGTCATTCACGAATTGGTCTATTTTGTACCCCGAACAGGTTACCAGTCGACGCCTTTAAGCGCTTTAACACCCGATTCAAAAGCATGCTTAACGTTTTTCACTTCCGAAACCGTGTCCGCCATTTCAATCAGCGTGCGATGTGCAGCGCGTCCGGTAATAATGACAGACTGCATTGCTGGGCGGTTATTGAGTGCCTCGACTACCTCATCAAGTTCAATGTAGCCATAACTCACCATATAAGTCAGCTCGTCAAACAGAACGACATCAATAGACTCATCTTGCAGCATACGCTTGCACTCTTGCCAGACGCCTTGCGCTGCTTCGGTGTCCGCTGTCTTGTTCTGGGTTTCCCACGTAAAGCCCGTTGCCATGACTTGAAATTCAACACCGAGTTTTTCTAGTAGGTTACGCTCACCGTTATCCCAAGTACCTTTAATAAACTGTGCCACTGCACACTTTTTGCCGTGTCCGACAGCGCGTGCGACCGTGCCAAACCCTGATGTCGATTTTCCTTTACCGTTTCCGGTAATGATCAGTAGCAGGCCTTTTTCAATTTGAGCATTGGCGATTTTTTTATTGACGTTCTCTTTGACTTTCTGTTGGCGCTCTTTATGGCGCTGCTGCTTAGATTCTTCCGACATTGACATAGGGATTCCTTAAATTTGTTGTGTCTACGCTCCATCATAAAGCAAACCCAAAAGAAAAAAACGGGATAAATCCTAAGGAATTATCCCGTTTTATATGCTGGTTCGGTTTTGTCTTTTGCTTATTGTCCTTGGCTTCTAAGTAAAGATGCTACGCTCCCAATCGAGCTCGCACGACTTGCTCGCAGCGATCGACGTCTTTGACATGTTTTGGCACCACCAAAATGGTGTCGTTGCCACCAATAGTTGCGAGGATGTCGGCATGAGGATCGATATCGATAAGCCTTGCTATCAGTTGAGCACTGCCGGGGTGAGTCTTGATCACCACTAGAGATTGATTATTGGTGATGAGTTCGATTTGAGAAGAGATAGAGGAATCTACGCGAACCGAGCTGGTTTCTGAAGTCAGGCAATACGCTTTTTTGCCGCAAGCATTCTGCATTTTCACCACGCCAAGCTGGGCAAGTAGACGTGATACAGTGGACTGGCTGATCCCATGGTAGCCAAGATCGACAAGGGCTTGCCTAAGTTTGTTTTGGGTTGTGAAGCTTTGTTGTTGTAGCAGCTTTTTACAGACTTCGGTGAGTTTTTTCTCATCGACAGTAGGGTTGTCTAAATCAGGAGTGTCGTACATGTTTCACCTACTAAATAGTAAAACTCATCCTTGAGGTGGTTTTATGTGTTGTTATTTATAACCAATAGCAACTCATACACTATCAAATTGTGAAAAAGTAAAATATATGCCCATTTCTCATTTTGATGACAGGTTATTGTTTAATCACTCAAAAGCGAGAGAAATCCCCTCGCTTTTGTTTGTGAATTAGTTCTATTGGGTTATTGACCTAATGTCGCCACCATTACGGCTTTGATGGTGTGCATGCGATTCTCTGCTTCATCAAACACGATAGAGTATGGAGACTCAACTACTTCATCAGTCACTTCACACCCTTGTGATAGCTCTGGATAGTCAGCAGCTAGGCCTTTACCTACCGTGGTATCTTCGCCATGGAATGCCGGCAGACAGTGCATGAACTTCACGTTTGGATTGCCCGTCGCTTTAATCACATCCATATTGACTTGGTAAGGCAACATCAGTTTGATGCGCTCTGCCCAAGCTTCTTTAGCTTCACCCATGGACACCCAAACGTCGGTGTATAGGAAGTCACAACCTTGCACGCCTTCTTGTACGTCTTCGGTAAGGACAATTTTCGCGCCGGTTTCTGCTGCGATGGTCTGGCATTGCTCAATCAAAGACGCTTCAGGCCAGAATGCTTTTGGCGCCACAAGGCGGATTTCCATACCCATCTTCGCTGCACCTACCATGAGTGAGTTACCCATGTTATTGCGCGCATCACCGAGGTAAGCGAAGGTAATCGCACTTAGCGGTTTGTTCGGCGAATGCTCCATCATGGTCATGAAGTCAGCCAGAATTTGTGTTGGGTGGAACTCATCGGTTAAACCATTCCAAACAGGCACGCCAGCGTACTGACCTAGTTCTTCAACTATCTCTTGACCAAAACCGCGATACTCGATGCCGTCGTACATTCTGCCCAGTACGCGAGCGGTGTCTTTCATCGACTCTTTGTGGCCAATTTGAGAGCCAGTAGGGCCAAGGTAGGAGACTTGAGCGCCTTGGTCGAATGCGGCCACTTCAAACGCGCAGCGAGTACGAGTCGAGGTTTTCTCGAAGATAAGTGCGATGTTTTTACCTTTAAGGCGTGGCTGCTCATAGCCGTTGTACTTGGCTTTTTTAAGCTCAATAGACAGCTCTAACAAATGACCGATTTCGCGAGGTGTGAAATCAAGAAGTTTTAGGAAGTTACGATTACGAAGATTGAAAGCCATAATAGTGTCCTTTTTTCTGTCTTGGCGCTGGCTCATACTGCTTAAATTAAGCCAGCGCGTCATATCATAGTGATGGAATGTGAATTAACGTTTGGTAATCACTGTGCCTGCATTGCCTTCTAGGATGCGAAGACCGTCCTCTAATGCGCCAATGCCAACCATTTGTCCGCCTTGCTGAATGAACTCACATGAGGCATCGATTTTTGGCCCCATTGATCCAGCATCAAACTGATACTGGGAGAGCTCTGCAGGGGTCGTGGCATGGAGTGGACGCTGTGTTGGTTGGCCCCAGTCGAGGTAAACCGCATCGGCGTCAGTCAAAATCAACAAGCGATCTGCATTGAGCTGTTTGGCTAGGAATGCAGCTGACATGTCTTTGTCTATTACCGCTTCCACGCCAACCAACTTGCCCTCTTTGCGCGTAACTGGAATACCGCCGCCGCCAGTACAGATAACTAAGTGGCCTTGTTCGATTAACGAAGTAATCGCTTCATGCTCAATGATGCCTGTTGGCTGGGGGCTTGGTACCACTCGGCGGAAATGCTGTCCGTCTGGTTTAATCGTCCAGTGATACTTCTCAGCGAGCTCACAAGCTTCTTGCTTCTCGTAAATCGGACCAATCGGTTTAGTCGGATCCTGAAACGCGGGATCTTTGGGATCGACGGTCATTTGTGTCAGCATGCAGGTGACGTTTTTCTCTGGCATTTGGTTTTTGAACTCTTGCATTAACATGTAGCCGATCATGCCTTGCGTTTCGCTGCCGAGTACGTCGAGTGGATACGGGTTAACCTTTTTGTACTCCAATCCTTGTAGTGCCAGTAAGCCAACTTGAGGGCCATTCCCATGCACCAATACGACATTGTATTGCTCAGCAATTTTGGAGATGGTGTTAACCGCGACTTCAATATTATGTCTTTGAACTTCGGCTTCGAGTGGCTCGCCTCTTTTAAGCAGAGCGTTACCGCCAAGAGCGACGACGATGGTTTGTTTTTTCATAGTCTTTATCCAGAGCAGTTAAGTCTTAGGAAATGGTTAGATACCATCACGTTCAATAGGGCAGCTCATACAGCGAGCGCCGCCACGGCCACGGCCAAGCTCATCACCTGGGATAGGCAGCACAGTGATACCGGCTTTGTCGTATTTCTCATTGGTGTAGGTATTGCGCTCGTAGCCGATGACCACACCCGGTTTCACAGTCAGTACATTGTTGGCATCATTCCACTGTTCACGTTCAGCCTCAAAGTTGTCACCGCCGGTAGTAATAAGATTGAGCTTGTCGACTTGTAGTGCTTTTTCGATGGTAGAGATGTACGAGTTTTGCTGAGCGGCCTTAACGCGACCAGATTCATCACCAGTCAAGCTCCAGCACTTCACATCATCTGGAATCACATTTGGGTAAACCGAGAAGGTATCTTCACGCATGTGTGTCATAACGGTATCTAGGTGCATGCAAGAGCGATCTTTTGGAAGCTCCAATGCAATCACTTGTTTGGCTTGGCCGTGTCTAAATAGGCTAGACGCTAAGTGCTCAACGCCCTGCGGAGTGGTGCGTTCAGACATACCAATAAGCACGGCACCTTTACCAATGACCAGTACATCACCACCTTCGATAGTGGAATGGTCATACGCCAAAGGCTCATCACCAAAATACTTAATAAAGTCTTGGCCAGCGAAGGTTGGATGCCAGCGGTAGATAGCGCGAAGATGGTTGGTTTCGCGTTGACGCGCGACTTTTGCCATTGGGTTAATCGACACGCCGCCATATACCCAGCATGAGGTATCGCGAGTAAATAGGTGGTTCGGTAGCGGGTCGATAATAAAGTCGTTATTTTTGTACAGGGATTGCAGCATGGAAGACGATTCAAGTGGCATTTCACCGAAAGACAAACCGCCAGTCAGCACTTTCGCAAGCTCAAGGTTTGGAAGGTCGCCCAAGTAGCATCTCACATCATTCGCGAAGGTTGGGCCGAAGCGAAAGTCGGATACTTGGGTGTTTAGCAGCCAATCTTTTGCTTCTGGAATCGCTAGTGTCTCTGCAAGTAAGTGAGTCAGTAGTAAGACTTCTACACCTTGGGATTCTAGCGTTTTTGCAAACACGTCATGTTCTTCGCCGGCTTTCTCGACAGCAAGCACGTCATCGAAAAGGAGCTGGTGGCAGTTTGATGGAGTTAAGTGTGTGAGAGCACGACGTGGACGGTGAATTAACACGCGACGTAGCTGACCAACTTCAGAACCAACATAGAGTTTATTCATAATCAAGTCTCTCTAATATTTATTAAAACTCATCGAGTTTTATGCAGGGTATTTATTATTAGCTTCGCTGTGGTGGTTATAATATGAAGCAAATTATGCACCTCGTATTCGATCGTGATCACACATATTATCGCTCGTATTTAGGCGCATTTAAGAGGGCTGTTAACAATATCTATTCGGAATTAGTTGAATATATAGTGGGTTAAAATAGGGCTTTTAAGGGAATAATATGCAGAGTTTCTTGTCGAGACATTGCACTTACGAAGCATCATGGAAATACAATTCGCATTAGATATTTTAATGATATGAGCTAATGCGACAAAATATGCATTCCCATCTACTAGTTAGCGCTTTTTCTCACACCAAAATGCCATTTGTTAACAGAATTTCACTCAAATATGTGATGCAAGTCTTATCATTTAGCTCTTACACTGAAGACCAAGAACCAAGAACCAAGAACCAAGAACCAAGAACCAAGAACCAAGAACCAAG
>NZ_JBJHPB010000020.1:0-91002 GCF_059412285.1 Vibrio sp. CB1-5
TACGTACGGTTCTGTAAGAGGGATGAGGCGGTAACGCCTCACCCTACTTGATATTTGCTATGCTCACCCTTAGTGCCGCTTTGGATGAGCGGTGCGATGACATTCCTAATCATCCAACGCCTTCTTGGCGCAGTGTTTGCTAGACAGTTTTCGTTATAGCACTCACTAAATCGTCCGCTTACACGAAAATGAAGGCAATTTTCACATTGGCAAACATTTTTGGCGCGGATATTGCTTTGTAACTATGACAGGCACCTGTTTTTGAACGATGAGGTTTAAATGGCCATCTCTTTTAACAATGCACTAGGCATTCACCAACATACCGTCGGGGTACGTGAAAAGAATGCAGAAGTCATCTCTACCAATATTGCACAGGCAAATACCCCTGGCTTTAAGGCGAAAGGGATGGACTTTGACCGTGCGTTAAAAGCGGCAAGCTCAGGGGCAAGTATTGGTCTTAGCCGCACTGATGGACGGCATATTTCTGCCTCCACCAATGTTTCTGGCGAAGTGCTGTATCGCACGCCGACTCAACCAGATACGGGCGATGGCAATACCGTCGATGTAGATCTAGAACGAAACTTGTTCATGCAGAACCAATTGCGCCACCAAGCTTCTATTGATTTTCTAGGAAGCAAGTTCAAAAACATGACCAAAGCGATCAAAGGGGAGTAATTTAGATGAGCTTATTTAACGTTTTCAATGTAACGGGTAGCGCGATGAGCGCCGAATCGGTTCGTCTAAACACCACTTCTAGTAACCTCGCGAATGCCGACAGCATTAGTAGTTCAGCAAAAGACACCTACAAGGCACGCCATGCCGTGTTTGGTGCTGAGCTGAGCAAAGCAAAATATAACCGCGACCATACAGTGCCTGTGAAAGTGATGGGCATTGTGGAAAGTGATAAACCACTGAGCGCGGAGTACAACCCAGATCATCCATTAGCAAACGACGAAGGCTACATCTATAAGCCGAACGTTAACGTGATGGAAGAGATGGCAAACATGATCTCTGCGTCTCGCTCTTACCAGACTAATGTTCAGGTAGCGGACGCGAGTAAGCAGATGCTCATGAGCACGCTGCGAATGGGTAAATAGAGATAGGAGATAGCACATGGCTGGAATCAACAATGTTGGTCAAGGCAGTTTATCCTACCTTGACCAATTAAAAAAACTGCAAGATCAAAGCAAGACTGAAGAGAGCACGGGTAAACAGGATCTGAAACAAGAAGATTTCCTGTCACTACTCACTAAGCAGCTGTCTCAACAGGATCCGTTTAAGCCGGTCAGTAATGACCAAATGATTGCGCAAATGGCGTCGTTCGCGACCGTTGATGGCATTGGCAAAATGAACACTCAGTTCGAAAGCCTTAATTCATCGATGACCTCTAACCAAGCGCTGCAAGCGTCTTCGTTAGTAGGACGTGACGTGCTGGTGCCGGGTGCGGCAGGAATTAAACCTGCTGATGCTGGTATGGCGGCAATGGTGAAGCTGCCGCAATCAATGGATAACGTGCTTGTTCGTGTAGAAAATGAAATGGGTCAATTGGTTCGTACCTTCGATGTGGGTGCACAGCCTGGTGGCGATGCGCGCGTAGAGTGGGACGGCAAAGATGATCAAGGTAATCCAATGCCTGCTGGCAAGTACAGAGTGAAAGCATCTGGCTTGATGGAAGGAGAAAGCCGAGAGTTTGAAGTGTCGACGTACGCTAACGTCAACAGCGTACTTCTTGGTAAAGGCGATGGAAACGTACTGCTCAACCTAGCTGGCTTTGAAAGTCCAGTTCGACTAGCAGAAGTACTGGAAGTCGGCAAAGCATAACCGCTGGTTAGATTAGGAGATTAGGAATGTCATATGTATCTTTAAGCGGTCTATCTGCGGCACAGCTAGATCTGAACACCACCAGTAACAACATTGCCAACGCTAACACTTACGGCTTTAAAGAGTCGCGTGCTGAGTTTGGTGATGTGTACTCAAACTCTTTGTTCACTAACGCAAAAACCACTCCGGGTGGTGGTGCACAGGCGAGCAAAGTCGCGCAGCAGTTCCATGAAGGATCAAGTATTTATACTAATAACCCAATGGATCTTCGTATTAGCGGGACAGGTTTCTTTGCCGTGGCAAAAGATCGCCTTACTCCGCAGCAAAACGAACTGACGCGTAACGGTGCGTTTCACTTAAACAAAGATAACATGCTCGTGACGTCTAACGACGAGTTCCTGCTTGGTTATAAGGTCGATCCAAAAACTGACCAAGTAACGTCTTATGAAGCAGAGCCGATTGAAGTTCGAGCAGAGTATGGTGTTCCTGAAGCGACGAAAAACGTTGAGCTAGGTGCGAACCTGCCAGCGAGCGCGGAAGAAAACGATCCGACACTGTTTAACTTTAACGATGAAACGTCATATGACCGTGCAACATCGGTAACAGTGACCGATTCAAAAGGTCAGTCTTACAAGATGACCACCTACTACCTTAAATCAAGCAACCCAGCCACGCCAAACACTTGGAATGCGTTCTACACACTAACGGATGGGCAAGGCGAAAAACCACTGAACATCGAAGCCGGTGACACGACCGCTGCTAACGGTCACGTAGGTCACTCCATTACGTTTAAAAACGACGGTACTTTTAACCAGGTGAACGGTGGCGCACCGGTGAAAACCGTCGACTTCGCAACGGCAGGGATTGACATGAACGACGCTGACCCTGCACAGGCAATCAACATGAAACTGGGTACGCACACGTCATTTGCTGCTCCGTTTGAGATCACTAAGCTTGATGAAGATGGCGCAATGCCAGGCTTTTTGACCAAAGTTGATTTTGATGAAGCGGGTAACGTGTTGGGAACTTACTCAAACGGCAAAAACGTGAACCTTGGTCGTGTGGCATTGGTTCGTGTTGCTAACGAGCAAGGTCTTGACAAGAAAGGCGGCACTCAGTGGGATGCGACTTCTGCATCAGGTGAAAAAATCTGGGGTGAATCTAACAAAGGCTCCTTTGGTGCCGTTAACAATGGCACCCTTGAGCAGTCGAACATCGACATGACTCAAGAGTTGGTGGACTTGATTTCAGCTCAGCGTAACTTCCAAGCGAACTCTCGCGCATTGGACGTACACAACCAGCTACAACAAAACATCCTGCAAATCCGTTAATCGTCGGTTTCTGGATGACTTTTGACCACGTGATAGGTGTTTACCTGTCGCGTGGCCTCATGGATTTTACTCCTTTCCTTTTGCCGCCCGGTGCCACGTTGCCGTTTTTCTTTGCCATTGCCGCACTTCTTTTCCTTGCCGAACTGACAATTAATCATGGTCAAATACTTCATCTAATTGATAAGTAAAGAAAATAAATATTGGCACAGAGATTGCTTTATAGCTTCAGTACTTTGAATATTGGAGCTATCAATGGATCGTGCCCTGTACCTCGCCATGAGCGGAGCGAAGCAAAATATGCAGGCTTTGCAACTAAGAGCGAACAACCTTGCTAACGCAAGCACACCTGGCTTTCGCGCCGACCTTGCCCAAGCGCGCTCAATGCAAGCGTATGGTGAAGGTATGCCTAGTCGCGTGTTTAGCATGACAGAGCGTCCGGGACATAGCTTCGAGCAAGGCAGCGTTGTGACCACAGGTCGCGACCTTGATGTCACGATTGAAGGTCAGGGTTGGATTTCTGTACTGGATAAAACCGGTAAAGAGGGACTGACACGAAACGGCAGTTTGCGCGTTGATCAAAATGGTCTTTTGGCTAACAGCAATGGCCATTTGGTTCTCGGTGAGAATGGCACTCCGATCACGGTTCCCATTCCACTACGAAAAATCGAAATCGGCCGTGATGGCACGGTGTCGGTTATTCCTCAGGACGCACCAGCGGATGAGATGGAAGTAGTAGATCGCATCAAGCTTACTAACACGGATAACCGCTCACTATTCAAAGACACCAACGGTTTGTTCCGCAGTAAAGATCCAGCACTTGGCTTTGAAGCCTCCGCGGCTGTGCAACTGATGACCGGCGCGGTCGAGGGCAGTAACGTGAATGCCGTTGGTGAAATGACAAGTTTAATTGATCTGCAGCGTCAGTTTGAGATGCAGGTAAAACTCATGAGCACAGCAGAAGAAATGGACAAGTCGTCTAACTCGCTGCTTCGCATGGGTTAATGGTAAGGACATAGGGGAAGAATATGCATCCGGCACTTTGGGTAAGTAAAACTGGCTTAGACGCACAGCAAACCAATATTTCAACCATCTCAAACAACTTGGCGAACGCCTCTACCGTTGGCTACAAAAAAAGCCGCGCGGTATTTGAAGATTTGTTTTACCAGAATATTAACCAGCCTGGTGGCCAGTCATCTCAAAACACAGAACTGCCTAGCGGCCTAATGCTGGGTGCAGGTTCTAAAGTGGTGGCGACTCAGAAAATCCATACACCTGGCAATGCTCAAACTACGACGAACAGTCTGGATATGATGATCGAAGGCGACGGTTTCTTCCAAGTTTTGATGCCAGACGGCAACATCGGTTATAGCCGAAATGGTCAGTTCACATTAAATGATGAAGGTATCATTGTTACGTCGGGTGCTGGATATGCGCTAGAGCCAGAAATCGCCATTCCAGAAGATGCAATTTCGATTACCGTGGGTACGGATGGTGAAGTGTCAGTACGCGTACGTGGTCAGCAAGATAATCAGGTGGTGGGCAACATTACGACCGTTGATTTCATTAACCCAGGTGGCCTTGAACCAATTGGTCAAAACCTTTACTTGCCGACGGGTGCCAGTGGCGATCCAAACGAAGGCATTCCAGGTCTTGATGGTTTTGGCAAAATTCGTCAATCGACGCTAGAAACGTCAAACGTTAACGTGACGGAAGAGCTGGTCAACATGATTGAAGCTCAGCGCGTATATGAAATGAACTCCAAAGTGATCTCGTCCGTCGACAAGATGATGAGCTTTGCTAACCAACAGTTATAGCAAGAGGCCTGACTTATGAAAAAACTGTTTTGTATCTCGCTATTGGCTGTATTGTCTGGTTGTGCGCAGTTTGGACCGCAAGAAACCGTTGACGAAGTCGCTGATAGCACTACAGCAGTGGATGCCGTCGAGGGTGATCGCTCTCAATCAACCGGTATTGTTGATACGCTACGTGGCCGAACGGATCCCGTTGCTGACGATCCCGCTTGGGCGCCGATTCACCCAAAGAACAAACCAGAGCACTACGCGGCGGCAACCGGTTCACTGTTTAACACCAACTATGCGCGTGATTGGTATGACGACTCTAAGCCACGCGGTATTGGCGATATCATCACTGTGGAGCTAAATGAGGCGACGAAAGCGGCTAAAAGTGCCGATGCGGATCTATCCAAAGCCAATGACTCATCGATGGAACCATTAGAGGTAGGCGGTCGTCCAGTGACGATCAACGACTATGATTTCTCTTATGCGCTGAAAAACGACAATAACTTTAAAGGAAATTCCTCGGCAAACCAGAGCAACAGCATTTCTGGTTCGATTACTGTCGAAGTCATTGAGGTACTGGCGAATGGAAACCTAGTGATCCGTGGCGAGAAATGGCTGACATTGAACACAGGTGACGAGTACATTCGTTTAAGCGGCACAATCCGTCCGGATGACATTGAGTTCGACAATACTATTGCGTCAAACCGTATTTCTAACGCACGAATTCAATATTCTGGCACTGGAAACCAACAAGATATGCAAGAACCTGGATTCTTGGCACGATTTTTTAATGTCTCCCTATAGGAGTGGATTAATCGAATCGTAAGCGGCAAACCCTCTCCTAAGAGGGTTTGTTTGTTTTTAGGGTAACATCATGAAAAAGTTTACGTTTTTACTATTAGGTTTGTGCTTTGCCGCGGCAAGTGTACAAGCGGCACGCATCAAGGATGTGTCAGAAGTTGCCGGTGTGCGTAGTAACCAACTGGTGGGTTATGGTTTGGTGACGGGTCTTCCGGGTACCGGTGAGAAAACGCCGTTTACTGAGCAGAGCTTTCGCTCAATGCTGGAAAAATTCGGCATTCAAATGCCGATCGGTTTCAAGCCTAAATTCAAAAACGTCGCAGCGGTGATTGTGACTGCGGAACTGCCTCCGTTTTCAAAGCCGGGACAAAAGATTGATGTCACCGTATCGTCTATCGGTGCGGCAAAAAGCCTCCGTGGCGGGACACTGATGCAAACCTTCATGCAGGGTTTGGATGGTGAAGTGTACGCGGTCGCGCAAGGTAACCTCGTGGTTAGCGGTTTTAGCGCAGAAGGTCTTGATGGCTCAAAAATTGTGGGTAACAACCCTGTTGTTGGTATGATCTCAAGTGGTGCGACGGTTGAACGTGAAGTACCAAGCCCATTTTCTCGCGGTGACTACATCACCTTCAACCTACTGGAGTCAGACTTTACCACGGCGCAAAACATGGCGAATGCCATTAATAACTTCTTGGGGCCGCAAATGGCGAACGCATTGGATGCAACGTCAGTACGTGTTCGGGCCCCACGTGATTTGAGCCAGCGTGTAGCCTTCCTATCTGCGGTTGAAAACGTGGAATTTGATACCGCCGACAGCGGCGCAAAAATCATCGTTAATTCTCGTACTGGCACTATCGTTGTGGGTAAACACGTCAAGCTAAAACCAGCAGCAGTGACTCACGGTGGAATGACGGTTGCCATCAAAGAAAACCTTCGTGTGAGTCAGCCGAATGCATTTGCTGGTGGCGAAACCGTGGTTGTGCCGAACTCAGACATCCAAGTGACCGAAGGCTCTGGCAAAATGTTTAAGTTTGAACCGGGCCTAACATTGGATGATTTGGTTCGAGCGGTGAATGAAGTAGGCGCAGCGCCTTCTGATCTCATGGCTATCTTGCAAGCGCTTAAACAAGCAGGCGCTATCGAAGGCCAGCTGATCGTAATCTAGGAGCGCTGACATGATGAAAAACCCAAACGATATCGGCTTTATCCACGATATCGGTAGCCTAGACAAACTTCGTCAGCAAGCCGTTAGCGGGAAAGAAGGGGACGATGACGCGGCTTTGAAAGCGGCGGCGCGTCAGTTTGAGTCCATCTTTACTACTATGATGCTTAAGTCGATGCGTGATGCGAATACGCATTTCGAGTCGGACTTATCCATGAACCAAAATAACCAGTTTTATCGTCAAATGCTTGATGAGCAAATGTCGAGTGAACTTAGTGCCAATGGCTCCTTAGGGCTTGCGGATATGATTGTTGCCCAGCTTGGCGCAGCGCGAGCGCCAGAGACGCAAGCAGCAAGTAATCATGAACTTCGTGTGCGCAATGAATCGTTTGATTTGCCAGAGCGTGAAGCGAAGTTCGATGAAGCGAAAGCGCGTCGTACGGCAGCAGCATTGGGATTGGATGGCACAAGAACGAACGTCAAACAAGTCGACTTTGGAACGCCAGAAAGTTTTGTAAGCTCACTGAAGCCTTATGCCGATCGCGCGGCGAGATCTTTGGGTGTCGACTCCTCCCTTCTTCTAGCTCAAGCGGCACTGGAAACGGGTTGGGGGCAAAAAGTGGTCAACAACAGTCAAGGTAGCAGTAACAACCTATTCAACATCAAAGCCGATCGCAGCTGGGATGGTGATAAGGTGGCAACGCAAACGCTGGAATACCACCAAAATGTGCCAGTGCAAGAGCGTGCCGCATTCCGCTCTTATCGTAGTTACGAAGAGAGCTTTAATGACTATGTAAAGTTCTTGAATGAAAACCCGCGTTACCAATCGGCGCTAAACCGCAGTGAAGGCTCTGAGTCGTTCATTCGTGACATTCACAAAGCTGGTTACGCAACCGATCCAAGTTATGCCGACAAAGTACTTAGGGTGAAAAAACAGATTGATGGTATGGCGCTCTAGTCATTATCGCGATTCAACCAATCATCGCTCGGCACCCATGCCGGGCGATGTCGTTTCTACCTTCAAAAACTTCCATTCACTGGTCGATTTTTATTCATAAAAACATTCACTTCCAATAAGTTTTTGCTCTTGGCATGCATGTTGCATTTTAACTATCAACGACGGGCAAATCATGATGATTATTGCCCGATTTTGAGGTTTTTGGGGGCGATATGGCGTCAGATCTTCTGAACTTAGGGTCACAAAGTGTACTAACAGCTCAGAGACAGTTAACTACGACTGGTCATAACATTTCTAATGCAAATACAGAGGGTTATAGCCGTCAATCTGTGATTCAGGGTGCCAGTGACCCTAGGCAGTTTGGTGGGCAAACCTACGGTATGGGTGTGCATGTGGAAAATGTTCGCCGCTCTTGGGATCAGTTTGCCGTCAAAGAGCTCAATATGGCCACCACTCAGATGAATTTTCGCAACGAGAGCTTGTCGAATCTCGATTTGTTGTCGGGCATGCTGTCATCGGTGGCGTCGAAAAAAATACCAGAAAACCTCAATGACTGGTTTGATTCGGTCAAAACGCTCGCTGATACACCGAATGATGTAGGTGCACGAAAGGTGGTGCTCGAGAAAGCTGAACTGATACGTC
This sequence comes from Vibrio sp. CB1-5, assembly GCF_059412285.1. Classification (NCBI taxonomy): domain Bacteria; kingdom Pseudomonadati; phylum Pseudomonadota; class Gammaproteobacteria; order Vibrionales; family Vibrionaceae; genus Vibrio; species Vibrio sp. CB1-5. The sequence goes on from NZ_JBJHPB010000020.1 coordinate 8,515, forward strand.
AAACCATGAACAACTTCCATGAGTCTATTCGAGAGCAAGCAGATACGGCAAATAAGAAGCTCGATATGAGTATTGAGCGCGTCAATCAGCTCGCATTAGAGATCAGAGATGTTCATCGGTTGATGACCAAAATGCCGGGGCCACATATTGATCTCATGGATAAGCATGAGATGTTAGTCAAGGAGCTGTCAGAATATACCAAAGTGACGGTGACCCCAAGGGCTGAGTCGGAAGGGTTTAACGTTCATATTGGTAATGGTCATACACTTGTTTCTGGAACTGAGGCCAGCCAGTTGAAGATGATCGACGGTCACCCCGACGTTCACCAACGACGCTTGGCGATGATAGAAGGAAAAGGGATCAAAGCCATTAAGCCAGATGATATTGGCGGAAAAATTGAAGGGATGCTGGATTTTAGGGACAAAGATGTGCCTAATTTAATGGATGAACTGGGAAGACTGTCTACGGTTTTTTCTCATCAAGTAAATAAACTTCAAAGACAAGGTATCGATCTCAATGGTCGTATAGGTCGGGACATCTTTGTTGATCCTAACAGTGACCGCATTGCCAGAACTCGGGTTGTGACTTCAAAAGACTCTGAAGCTGATATTGCTGTGTATATTGCTAATACAGAGCAATTGAAGGGGGGAGAATATGCAGTTCGTTATGACGGTAACAACTATATCGTGACCAAACCAACTGGCGAAACGGTACAGCTTGAAGAGCAGGACTCAGGGTTTTATCTGGACGGTTTTTTTGTGGTAATCAATGAGGAACCTGAGACTGGCGAGCGATTTCTAATTCGGCCAACTCGGAATGGGGCTGCCGAACTAGAGACGCAAACCACCGACCCAAGCCGAATTACGGCTCAGAGTTTTGAAGCTTCAACGACGCAGGCGCTAGGTACGGCGAGCTTTAAACTCCTAGCTGCCGGAGAGTTACGAGAGTTTGAAGTTATCGTTTCACCAACAGGTGAAGAATTCGCGGTTACAGATACAAAAGGCAAGGTTGTTCTTGAGCCTCAGTGCTATCCCCCAAAGGAGCCTGTTACCGTAATGGGGACGACCTTTGAATTGTCCGCTGGTGCTCTGCCGAATGACAAATTTACGGCCAACTTAACTGTTTCGGTTGGTGATAACGGGAATTTACGCAAGATGCTCAACATTCAAACCGACAAGTCTGTTAATGGTGGCGACTCAACAATCGTAGATATCTATCATAACTTGAATACTGACGTAGGTTTGCAGGCTTCTACAGCGGCGCGATTGCAAGAGGTCGCCAATCTTGAACACGAATCCGCTCAAAGTCGGGTTGCGTCTATATCGGGCGTAAATTTGGACGAAGAAGCAGCAAACATGATGAAATTTCAGCAGGCCTATATGGCCTCGTCTCGTGTGATGCAGGCGGCTAATGAAACGTTCGATACCATTTTGGCGTTGCGATAGGAGGTGATGGAACATGATGAATCGCATTTCTAGTTTTCATAACTATCAAACTGTTCAAAATGACCTGCGTCGTCAGGAAAACAAAATTCACCATAATCAGGCTCAACTCGCGTCGGGGAAACAGTTACAAAAGCCAGCGGATGACCCACTCGCTGTTCACTATTTGCAAAAAGTGGGTCAGCAGTCTAAGCAGTTGGAACAGTATAACGATGCAATCGTACTTACTAGAAATAGACTGGAGAACCAAGAAGTAATGATCAGAGAAACGGAACAGTTCTCTGATAAAGCGAAGCGATTGACCATGGAGTCGATCAATGGTGCTTTATCTACACAAGATAGAGAAGCAAAAGCACGTGAAATAGAAGAGCTTACAAGGAACTTCATTGCTCTGGCGAATAGCCAAGATGAATCGGGAAACTATGTATTTGCGGGCACCAAGCCCAAATTTCAGCCATTTCTTCGTGACAACAACGGTGATGTTAGCTACGTGGGGGATGACTATCAGAGAAAAATGCGTATCTCTAATAGTATGGAGATTATCACCAGCGATCCTGGCAGTAAGTTGTTTATGGAAATAGAGAACCCATTCGGTGACTATCAGCCAGACTATTCGTTAACCAATAAATCAGAGCTTCTACTCAATCGAGCTGAGAACGAAGATCCCAGAGACGACGGTAAATATAAGGTCACCTTTGTTGACATGGGACAGAACAACTTTGCGTATCAGCTGGAGCGTAATGGGAAGATCGTTCAAGTAGAAGACTATGAGCCGACCACCGGCGTTAACTACAAAGAACTCAATATTACAATCAAGGGGCAGATCAATGCCGGTGACAGTATTGAGCTGACTCCAAAAAAACAATTTAGTGTTCTTGATACGTTTAATCAAACGATTAAGTGGCTTGACAATGATGTTTCCGATGCGTCGGCAACTGCTAAGTTACACCAATTTACGGAAGAATTTCATCAAGCGTTCTTACATCTGACCAAAGCTAGAACGGATATCGGTGCGAGGCTGAATACACTGGATATACAAGAATCACAGAATGAAGATTACAAACTCGCTTTAGCGAGATCGAAGAGTCATTTTGAGGATCTTGATTACTCCAAAGCGGTGATTGAATTTGAAGAGAATACGAGAGCACTGCAAGCATCACAGCAAGCGTTTGGGAAAACCAAAGACTTAACTCTGTTTAACTATCTCTGATGTGTCGCGCTTCGGCTTATCGGTTGCCCTATGTGCTTAGCCATAGGTGCAGAGAGTTGAGGCGGCAAATCGAGTAGTGGTGGTATTGCCACCGTTATCACTAGCGAGTGCAAACGAGTTTACTATTTATTTATGTTGTGAGTGTTTTCTTTTTAATTTATTGATTTCTCATAAGTTAAGTGAAATTTGATTTAAGGTAAAAAACTTGGCACGAGATTTGTATTAACTAAGTTGAACCACTGTGCTTTGCCATTCGGGTAGGGCTCAGGCAGAGAATTTGAACAGATACTCCATCTGATACGGGGTATCAGGTGGATGTAGACGGTCAGTCGTTGCCAACGGCTATCTGGCCGCTTCGCAATCCAACTTGAAGCGCTTGCGAACTCATTTAGGAGAGCAAAATGGCAATTACAGTAAGTACTAACGTTTCTGCGATGACCGCACAGCGTTACCTCAATAAGTCCTCGAATGACTTAAATACGTCGATGGAACGTTTGTCATCAGGCCATAAAATTAACAGTGCCAAAGATGATGCAGCAGGTCTGCAAATTTCTAACCGCCTAACTGCGCAGTCTCGTGGTTTGGACGTGGCAATGCGAAACGCCAACGACGGTATCTCGATTGCACAAACGGCAGAAGGGGCGATGAATGAGTCGACCAATATTCTGCAGCGTATGCGTGATCTTGCGATTCAATCATCAAACGGCACTAACTCGGCGTCAGAGCGTCAAGCTATCAATGAAGAATCGACAGCATTGCAAGCAGAGCTAAACCGTATTGCGGAAACCACGTCATTTGGTGGACGTCGTTTGCTTAACGGTTCGTTTGGCGATGCATCATTCCAAATTGGTGCCAACTCTGGTGAAGCTATGATTATGGGGCTAACCAGCATCCGTGCTGATGATTTCCGTATGGGTGGTACGACGTTTACTGCGACAAATGCAAAAGATTCAAGCTGGTCGGTAGACCCTAACGCTGCCGACTTAAAATTTGAGTTCACCACGAAAGCGGGCGAAGCAGTAACGGTAGATATCGCAGCGAAGGCGGGTGATGACATTGAGCAGCTAGCGACCTACATTAACGGTCAATCTGACTTGGTGAGTGCATCGGTTGGTGACAACGGTGAACTGCAAATTTTTATCGCGGAGCCAGATCTTGATGGTGCGGTGACGATCTCAGGTGGTCTAGCAACAGACCTAGATCTCACTAACGTTGGCGTGCAAACCACAGTACAAGATATCGATATGACCACGGTAGCGGGTTCACAGAATGCAATCTCTGTATTGGATTCAGCTCTGAAGTATGTCGATTCACAACGTGCAGACCTTGGTGCGAAGCAAAACCGCCTGAGCCACAGTATTAATAACTTAGCGAACATCCAAGAAAACGTTGAAGCGTCGAATAGCCGCATCAAGGATACCGATTTTGCTAAAGAGACAACCGCTATGACTAAGAACCAGATCCTGCAACAAGCAGGTACCTCGATTCTAGCTCAAGCGAAACAGTTGCCTAACTCTGCGATGTCACTACTACAATAGTAAGACGTCCAGATAAAGCAGAGGATACCTAGCCAGACGTGGCGTAATTATCTTATTGCTTGGCAAGCATACCTTGTGAAAGTGTTGGGGCTCTCTCTCTCAACTTGCCCTGATACGGCCATAAGGTATGTCGGAATGCCGGATTGTGTTCATTTCTCTTGATCTCCGCACAGGCCATGGCTTCCACCCCAGCCCCAGTTCTCTCAAAGGAAAAGGGGCTTTTTCTTTTTTAGGCCACCAGAAATCTGTTTATCCACTTAACCTCGTGTTACCTCAACCCCTGACATTCCGTACTCTCCAAGCTAATTTTTATTGAAAAAATCTGACTGTTTCGGCCGCCCCTTACCGAACTTTAGCGCTTTTTTGGCAAATTGTTGCCATCTGCTCACTTCCTGACCAAACGGATGTTTTATTTAATTTTTTTCCGTTTTTTCCTAAAGGTTTTTTTCGCCGCGTCGTTAAAAGATTAACTTTGAGAGAACTACTTGGTTTTCCGAGACGTCGGAAACCGCTACACCGGAAAATCAATTGGAGAAACACCATGGCAGTGAATGTAAATACAAACGTATCAGCGATGACAGCGCAGCGTTACCTAAATAACGCGAACCAAGCTCAACAAGCTTCAATGGAGCGTTTGTCTTCAGGCCACAAAATCAACAGCGCGAAAGACGACGCAGCGGGTCTACAAATCTCTAACCGTTTGAACGTGCAAAGCCGTGGTCTGGATGTTGCAGTACGTAACGCCAACGACGGTATCTCTATCGCACAAACGGCGGAAGGTGCGATGAACGAGACCACCAACATCCTGCAACGTATGCGTGACCTATCACTTCAATCAGCAAACGGCTCCAACTCAAAAGCTGAGCGTGTTGCGATTCAAGAAGAAGTGACGGCACTAAACGACGAGCTGAACCGTATCGCAGAAACCACGTCTTTTGGTGGTAACAAGCTACTGAATGGTACGTACGGTACTCAGTCATTCCAAATTGGTGCTGACAACGGTGAAGCGGTGATGCTAAGCCTGCGTGATATGCGCTCAGACAACTCGCAAATGGGTGGCAGTAGCTACCAAGCCGGTAACGCGAAAGATAAAGACTGGAGCGTAGCGGCAGGTGCTAACGATCTGACGATTGACCTAACAGACAGCTTTGGCGACGCGCAATCCATCACTATCAATGCAAAAGCGGGTGATGATATTGAACAGCTAGCGACGTACATCAATGGTCAAACGGACTTAGTGAAAGCGTCTGTTGACCAAGACGGTAAGCTGCAAGTATTCGCTGGCAATAACAAAGTGGATGGTGCAGTGGCATTCTCTGGAGGCCTAGCGGGTGAACTGGACATGCAAGCGGGTACTGCTGTAACGGTTGACACGATTGATGTAACAACTGTTGGTGGCTCACAAGAATCGGTGGCTATCCTAGACTCAGCACTTAAATACGTGGACAGCCACCGTGCAGAGCTTGGTGCATTCCAAAACCGCTTCAACCACGCAATCAACAACTTGGATAACATCAACGAAAACGTGAACGCGTCGAAGAGCCGTATCAAAGATACCGACTTCGCGAAAGAAACGACGGCGATGACTAAGAACCAAATCCTATCGCAAGCATCAAGCTCAATCTTGGCGCAAGCGAAGCAGGCACCAAACGCAGCACTAAGCCTACTGGGTTAATTGAGTTAACCAGTGATAGACACAGACCAGAGCCTCGGCTCTGGTTTTTTTTGCCCTTTTAACGTCACCCCATCAGTCATTTCCTACCGACATACTCTCCGCCTATGACGATCAAGCTCACATTTATTCAATCAATTGAATTAACGACAAAAAAAACGCACTTTTTTTCTAAAGCTTCTAAATGAATCGCCGTTACAGGGATTGAGAGAAATGAAATCAGATGTGCCAATGTGAGGTGAGAGACACAGAGGCCATCTACCCCTGAATGCCTAAGGAGATCAATATGGCAATTAATGTAAACACTAACGTGTCTGCAATGACCGCCCAGCGTTATCTAAATACCGCTGCGGAAGGTACACAAAAATCAATGGAGCGTTTGTCTTCTGGCTATAAAATCAACAGCGCAAAAGATGACGCTGCGGGTCTACAAATTTCTAATCGTTTGACGTCGCAAAGTCGCGGTCTAGATATGGCGGTGAAAAATGCGAACGATGGTATTTCTATCGCGCAAACAGCAGAAGGTGCGATGAATGAGACCACCAATATCCTGCAACGTATGCGTGACCTATCGCTTCAATCTTCTAACGGCTCAAACTCAAAGTCAGAGCGTGTTGCTATTCAAGAAGAAGTAACAGCGCTTAACGATGAACTGAACCGTATTGCAGAAACGACCTCTTTCGGTGGTAACCGTCTCCTTAACGGTACTTACGGCACACAATCTTTCCAAATCGGTGCGGACTCTGGTGAAGCAGTTATGCTTTCTATGGGTAACATTCGCTCTGATACTGCAGAAATGGGCGGTAAAAGCTACGGTTCTACTGTCAGCGCAGACGCAGACTGGGAGGTTGGCGCCGGCGCTAACTTAACCATGTCTTACACCAACAGACAAGGCGACGAGGTTAGCCTAGATATCTCTGCAAAAGAAGGCGATGACATCGAGCAGCTAGCAACGTATATCAATGGTCAAAGTGAAGATGTGAAAGCATCTGTTGGCGATGATGGCAAACTGCAGCTTTACGCTTCAACGCAAAAAGTAACAGGCGATGTGACATTTGGTGGCTCTCTAGCTTCTGACCTTAGCATCGGTGCAGGTCAAGATGTGACAGTGAAAGATATCGATGTCACATCGGTAGCGGGCGCTCAAGAAGCGGTTGCAGTGCTTGATGGCGCACTTAAGAGTGTTGACTCTAAACGTGCTGAACTTGGTGCTTTCCAAAACCGTTTCAACCACGCAATCAACAACCTTAGCAACATCAACGAGAACGTGAATGCGTCAAACAGCCGTATTAAAGACACGGACTACGCAAAAGAGACAACTGCGATGACTAAGAATCAGATCTTGCAACAAGCAAGTACCTCGATTCTTGCTCAAGCGAAACAGTCTCCATCGGCGGCACTTAGCCTACTAGGCTAATTTCGTCGTAGACCTTAGGCAGGTTGGTTGGCGGTAACATCCCTTTACCGCCGACTTCCAATTTCAATGCTATTGCTCAACAAGAAGTACCCTTGTTGGAGTTGGACAATACAAGGTTAGAAACGGGAGAGCGAAATGGACATTTCATCCTACGCATCGAACCTTCAGCCTTTTGCCTCATCGAGTGGCACAGAACTTGCTTCGAAAAATACTAAAGATGCCGCCTCGCAACAAGTAAAGACCGAGAATAAAGAGAAGTCTCAGTCGGTTGACGAGGTCAATAAAACCGAGACGCCGGAGCTGACTAACAAGAAAGCCACCGAAGTCATTCAACGCATTGCCACTGAGCGACAGCATCTAAATGATGCTGAGCGCGAGAAAATGGTGGAGCGACTAGATAAATTTTTAAGCGACATGAATACGGGATTATCGTTTCGTGTTGATGAAGAATCTGGACGCAACATTTTCACGGTGTATGCCAAGGAAACGGGGGATGTGATCCGCCAGTTTCCGGATGAAGAACTGCTCGACGTTTTACGCCGCATCGAACAGCATGGCTCGTTAACGATAGACATGCTGGTGTAATGCCTGACTCAGTTGAGTTCGGGTTGGTATAGATTTGAAGTAGTTTGGTGAATAATGGGCCCGATAGGGATGTCATCTGGCATGGATATCAATTCCATGGTGAGCAAAATCGTCGATGCGGAGCGCATACCAAAGCAGCAACGTATTGATTTTGAGCGCGCAAAAATTGATACCAGTATCAGTGCCTATGGACGGCTCCGAGAATCACTCGATACGATGAAAAACCTGATGGCAAATTTTCGTCAGGAAAAAGCGTTTGCACTGCGCAGTGTAAACAGTACTGAAGAAAATATTGTCACAGCCACAGCGACCACAGATGCGATCGCTGGCAAATACGCTGTTGATGTCTTGCAGCTTGCACAGAGCCACAAAATTGCCTCAGACGTCATCCCTGATGACACGCGATTTGGGCCGGGTAAGCTGCAAATTTCCCTTGGCGACGAGCAGTTCGAGCTATCCCTTCGTAAAAATTCTAGACTCACTGACGTGGTGAGAGCCATCAATGGCGCCAGTGATAACCCCGGTGTTCGAGCTTCTATAATCAAAGACCGCAATGGCCCAAGGCTCATTGTTGCCTCCGATCAATCTGGTGCTGAAAAAGCGCTAACGATTGGCGTTGAAGCTGAACCTGGCAATGATCTGTTCCGTTTTGAGTTCAAAACCATAGAACAGCGCGTGCGCGATCTCGAACAAGTGCAAGCAGAAGCGTTAAGTGTACTTGGTTTGCCACCGCAAGACGGTGAACAAGATCAAGCTATGGGTGAGGCTCAAGAGTCTCAGCCAGGTGAAGAAACCGCCGATGGTCAAACCGTTGATGGGAAAGCGGCTGAAGACACGCAAAGTGCTGAGCAGGCAGCGCAAGAAGGCGAAGCAAATCCCGAAAACCCTCAGGAGGCAAATTCTGGCCGCCCTGAAGATACGATTCCTGGTTGGACAGAAACGGCGTCTGGCACCCTAATGGATTCCTATCAAGCTCCAGAACCTGAGCTTGATGAAAAAGCGATTGAAAAATCGAAACAAGTACCAGGCTGGTCGAACACCGCCTCTGGTACCTTAACCGACTCTTACGTCACCCCTGAAGAGGCGCAAGCTAAGCTCGAGGAAGAGCTCGCAGCGGAAAAAGCGGCGATAGCGAAGGCTGTGGCCGATGGTGATATGACGGAAGAGGAGGCTAAAAAGCTAGAGCGCGAAAAACTGTCGCCAGAAGAGCGCGAACGGTTAGAAAAAGTGGAAGCAATCCAGTCAGAACTCGCTGAAGCTCAGCGTTCAATGCAAATTTACATGGGAATGTCTGAAGTCCAATCTGCGCAAGATTCAGTCGTTCTTCTCGATGGTGTGGCTGAACTCTCAAGTCACAATAATGTGATTGAAGATGCGATTGAAGGTGTGGACTTGACTTTAAAAGGCACCACCAAACCTGGAGAGCGAGCTGCCGAAATCGGCGTTGAGTACGACAGAGATAGCGTACGCGCCGACATTGAACAGTTTGTGAATGCCTACAACCAGTTCTTTCAAGTTTCTCAGGACCTATCCAAAGTTGATCCTACCACGGGAAGAGCTGGGCCACTCGCGGGTGACAGCATCGTACGTAGCGCCGATTCTAGGCTAAAAAGCGTGTTTTCCAGTAGCATAGAAGGCGCACCAAAAGATCTGAGTTCTCTTACCGAGTTTGGTATTACCACGACTCGAGAAGGACGCCTTGAAATTAACTATCAGCTGCTCGATAAGCAGCTCAACAATAACTTTGGCAATCTGGGTGATTTCTTTGGTGGCAATAACGGATTTGCCAAGAAGGTCGAAGATGCTATTCACAGCATGACGGGAATGACGGGCTCTATCCGTACTCGGGAGAAAAGTCTGTCGGAGCAAAACTACCGCCTCAATGACGACCAAGCCTCACTAGACCGGCGTATGGAAGGGATTGAGAAGCGAACTCAAGACAAGTTCGCCGCGATGCAAGATGCGACCGGAAAAATGCAAGCGCAGCTCGCTGGTATGATGAATGCCTTATCATAATGATTATCCGTACGGAGTTAATTAAATGCTTATTTTCAATGAGTTAAGTGATTTGGATCACCGTTTATTATCTCTGATAGAAAATATTGACCCAGAGACTGAAGAAATTCATCAGTTGGTCGATAAAAGAGAACAGTTAATCAAAACCATTATTGATGTCTGCAAAAGGAATCCGAACCTGCAGCAAAGTGCTCAGTGGCAGCAGGTGGTCGAGTCGACTCGCCATATTGCGCAACTGATGGAATCAAAAACGGAACAATTGGGACAGTCGTTAAGAAAATACCGACACGGTAAACGTTCCTTACAGCAGTACAAAAAATTTATTTGAGAGGATAGTGATGCGTGGTTCATTGCAAGCATACAAGAAAGTTTCTGTAGACAGTCAGTTGACGGCTGCCTCGCCGCACAAAGTTATCCAAATGCTTATGGGTGGTGCTATCGAAAGGCTAATCCAAGCAAAAGCGGCGATGGAACAAGGCAACATTCCTGTAAAAGGTGAGCGTATTGGTAAAGCTCTCGACATTATTATCGCGCTGCGTAGCTGTTTATCTATGGACGATGGTGGTGACATCGCTAAAAATTTAGACCAATTATATGAATTCATGATTGGTCAAATTACAGAGGCAAACCATGAAAACAACCCGCAGCCAATTGATGATGTGATTGAGATCATCCGTGAAATCAAGTCAGCGTGGGATCAAATCCCTGCTAACTATCACAACCTAACAGCTCAAGAAGTGGGTATTTAAGCGGAATAAACCTCTTAATCTGGCGGTGTGTCAGTTGCCTTCTTAAATTAATGCCAATAGAATAGACGCCATTCTTAGCCTAATGGCGCTTTTTTGTATCTAAGCATCTGTTTTATAAAACTCTTGTTGTGTTTATAAATCCCATTCGTCGCACGAATCTTGCGATAATATGGAGGTGCAAAGGTTGACTTATCAAGGCATTTTACCTGACACATGCAAGACCTAGCTAAACTTCTTGTTATTGCTGACGACTCGCAAGTGCGCAATAACCTCCAGACTATTCTTGAGTTTGTAGGTGAGCATTGCGTTGCAATTTCATCGAGCGACATCAATCAGATTGATTGGACTCAGACTTGGTCTGGGTGCATCGTCGGTGCCCTGCAAAGCGCAACGCTCTCTAATGCCTTGTTGGCTCAGCTTTCTGTGTCAAATCACATCCCGCTTCTTGTTACGAGCGAGTTTTCGGGTGCTGTCGAATCACTGACTAGCTTTGTGGGTGAACTCGAATTTCCGCTCAACTACCCACAGCTCAGCGATGCTTTACGTCATTGCCGCGAGTTTTTGGGACGCAAAGGCGTTCAAGTGCCATCGGCGACGCGCAAGAACACGCTGTTTCGCAGCCTAGTCGGTCAAAGTTCTGGCATCCAAGAGGTTCGCCACCTGATTGAGCAAGTCTCTGGTTCAGAAGCGAATGTGTTGATTTTAGGAGAGTCGGGCACAGGTAAAGAAGTGGTGGCGCGCAATATTCACTATCACTCCAGTCGCCGTAAAGGCCCGTTTGTACCGGTTAACTGTGGTGCGATCCCACCAGATCTGCTGGAAAGTGAGCTGTTTGGTCACGAGAAAGGGGCGTTTACTGGTGCGATTACAGCACGTAAAGGTCGCTTTGAACTTGCTGAAGGCGGCACACTGTTTCTCGATGAAATTGGTGATATGCCAATGCCAATGCAGGTAAAGCTGCTGCGTGTACTTCAAGAGCGTGTATTTGAACGTGTCGGTGGAACTGCCGTTATCAAAGCCAATGTTCGTATTGTTGCTGCGACACACCGCGATCTTGAAACCATGATTCAAGAGACTCAGTTTCGTGAAGACCTCTACTATCGCCTGAATGTGTTCCCAATCGAAATGCCTTCACTTCGCGAGCGCAAAGAAGATATTCCGTTGTTACTTCAAGAGCTTCTAGCACGTATGGAAGCGGAAGGTGGTCAACCGATCTGCTTCGCACCGCGTTCAATTAACTCTTTGATGGAGCACGATTGGCCGGGCAATGTTCGCGAACTCGCCAACCTAGTAGAGCGCATGGTGATCCTGTATCCAAATAGCCTAGTTGACGTCAACCACCTTCCGGTGAAGTATCGTTATAGTGACATCCCTGAGTTCCAACCAGAGATGAACACGCTAAAGACCATCGAAGAACAAGAGCGAGATGCACTGGATAGTATCTTCTCAGATGATTTCTCTTTTGATGCTGAGCCTGAGTTTGATCCACAGATCGCGCCTCAGTCGCTGCCGCCAGAAGGTGTGAACCTGAAAGAGATGCTGGCAGAGCTTGAAGTGAATATGATCAATCAAGCACTGGATGCGCAAGATGGCATCGTTGCTCGTGCGGCAGACATGCTTGGTATGCGACGCACCACCCTAGTTGAGAAAATGCGTAAATATGCCATTCATCGTTAGCTATTCATCGCTTTCCCTTCACGACAGACAGAGTAAATTTGACGCAGTTCACGCTTGAAAATTGACGACAAATTATTGACGCAGCTAAGTGTCTGAAAAATAACAGATATAGCCCGGCATGCTTTTTGCATTTTCGGGCTATAGTCTTTTATGGCCTTACGTATTTCTACGAGCAGTATTAATGGAAGGAAAGCCTCGTTCATGAATCAGATGGTTAACGAATCCTCGCAGCCTGAACCCGAGTCTAGTTCGCACTTAGATTCTTTAGAGTCGCAAGTTGAGCGCTATCAGCAGGTCATAGAAGCGATGCCTGCCGGTGTGATTTTGTTAGATACCCAAGGTGTAGTGCGTGAAGCTAACCCTGAAGCCCATCGCATACTTGAAATCCCGCTAGTGGGGCAAAAGTGGTTTCACCTCATTCAAGTTGTGTTTGACCCGAAAGAGGATGACGGGCATGAGGTATCGCTGCGTAATGGTCGCAAAGTACGTTTGGCTATTTCAGCGTCATCGACTGGGCAACTGATCCTGATTACCGATTTGACGGAAACTCGTTTACTGCAATCGCGAGTCAGCGATTTGCAGCGTCTGTCTTCATTGGGGCGCATGGTGGCTTCATTGGCACACCAAGTCCGCACGCCGTTATCGAGTGCGATGCTATATGCTTCAAACTTAGCCGCACCGAACCTTCCACAAGCGACGCGCGAGCGTTTTCAAGTCAAATTGGTCGATAGACTGCATGATCTCGAGAAGCAAGTTAATGACATGCTGCTATTCGCCAAAGGCGGCGATAACAAGGTGATTAAGCCATTTACTATTGATGATTTGGTTGCCGAATATCAGCCGATGGTCGAGACCACGCTTAAAAGCAATCAAATCGACTACTGCTTGGAAGTCGAACAAGAACAGACACCGTTATTAGGCAACGTAAATGCGCTAGCGTCTGCACTTAGTAATCTAGTGCTTAACGCGGCGCAAATTGCGGGCAAGGGCTCTCAGGTTGATGTGTTCCTTAGAACGGTAAATAACGAATTAAAGATTTCGGTACAAGACAGCGGCCCTGGCGTACCGAAGGCGCTACAACAAAAAATTATGGAGCCATTTTTCACTACACGCTCTCAAGGCACTGGCCTTGGGCTTGCGGTGGTTCAAATGGTGTGTCGTGCCCATGAGGGGCGATTGGAATTAATATCAGAAGAGGATGACGGTGCGTGTTTTACCATGTGCATACCACTGGCAAAAACATCGTCTAACCAAGTAGTAACGGACGAAGGACATAATTGATGGCTCAGAGCAAAGTATTGATCGTTGAAGATGATGAAGGTCTTCGCGAAGCATTAGTCGATACGCTGGCGCTTGCTGGCTATGAATGGGTTGAGGCAGATTGCGCAGAAGATGCGTTGGTAAAGCTGAAAACACAACCTGTAGACATTGTGGTTTCTGATGTTCAGATGGCTGGCATGGGTGGTTTGGCACTGCTTCGTAATATTAAGCAGCACTGGCCGAATCTACCGGTTCTTCTAATGACGGCCTATGCAAACATTGAAGATGCTGTGGCGGCAATGAAAGAAGGTGCTATCGATTACATGGCGAAGCCTTTTGCCCCTGAAGTGCTGCTTAACATGGTTAGCCGATACGCCCCCGTTAAGTCGGACGACAATGGTGACGCTGTGGTCGCAGATGCGAAAAGTATTCAGCTGTTAGCCTTAGCTGAAAAAGTGGCTAAAACTGATGCCGGCGTAATGGTGCTTGGCCCTAGTGGTTCGGGTAAAGAAGTGATGTCTCGTTACATTCACAATAAATCACTGCGTGCGGATGGTCCATTTGTTGCGATTAACTGTGCAGCCATTCCAGACAACATGCTAGAAGCAACGCTGTTTGGTTACGAAAAAGGTGCCTTTACCGGTGCTATCCAAGCGTGTCCGGGAAAGTTTGAGCAGGCGCAGGGCGGCACTATTTTGCTGGATGAAATCAGTGAAATGGATCTTAACCTGCAAGCTAAACTGCTGCGTGTTCTGCAAGAGCGAGAAGTAGAGCGTCTTGGGAGCCGTAAAAGTATCGCCCTTGATGTTCGCGTTCTAGCAACCAGCAACCGTGATCTTAAACAGTACGTGCAGGAAGGCAATTTCCGTGAGGATTTGTATTACCGTCTAAACGTGTTTCCAATTGCGTGGCCTGCATTACGTGAGCGTACCGGTGACATCGCCCCTCTCGCACGCCACTTAACGGAGCGTCATTGTAAGAAATTGGGTATGCCGGTGCCAGAGTTTACTGAGCAAGCTCTAGCGAAACTGCAAAGTTATCCTTGGCCTGGCAACGTCCGTGAGCTCGACAATGTGGTGCAACGTGCGCTGATTCTTTGCGATCAAAGCCAAGTCGCTGCGGAGCATATTTTGCTCGAAGGCGTAGATTGGCAAGATGCATCAAGTCTACAAATGGCAGTATCAGACCCAGTATCTGTTGCAGCGCCGATCGTTGCGCCGGTGGCGGAAGTCGAGTCTGAACTGGCTCGTCCGGTGGCGAGTGGTGAAGGGCTTGGCGGTGAGCTTCGAGACCAAGAGTTTGCGATCATATTAGACACATTGAAAGAGTGTGAGGGTCGTCGTAAAGAGATGGCTGAGAAGCTGGGCATCAGCCCACGCACTTTACGCTATAAGCTCGCTAAAATGCGCGATGCGGGAATTGAGATCCCTAGCTAAACGTCACAATTTATTTGCCCTCGGTGCTGGTCAGCATCGGGGCAAGCGTGGCATAATTTTTGCTGTTTTATTTCCATAGACCAGAAAAGTCAGAATTTAGAAAGGAAGCTGTCAATTAATTGACAGAAGATGGTACAGCATGAAAGTTGACGGACTACACCACGAAATGCAGGCAATGATGTTTGAAGCCTCAAACGCCAAGCCGACAGCGACCGCCCATCAAGTGGGTGCCAACTTTGGCGACATGTTGTCCCAAGCAGTGAACAACGTAAATGGTCTTCAAAAAACCTCTGGTGATCTACAAACTCGTTTTGATCGCGGTGACGCCGATGTCTCATTGTCAGATGTCATGATTGCTCGCAATAAGTCGAGCGTCGCTTTCGAAGCAACCATCCAAGTGAGAAATAAGCTCGTCGAAGCCTATAAAGAACTCATGAATATGCCCGTGTAATCTAGGTAATAAGAAGTGGCTCAAGATAACCAGTCGACCGATGTCGCAGTTATGGATAGTGGGGATACCGCCATGGTCTCCAGCACAGACATCGCAACCGATAGTCAAAATCCTGACATTAATGAAAAAAGCAGCTCCAAGTTTGACTTGGCCGTCGGCGATCTCGATCTGCTACGACAAATCGTATTGGTGCTGTCTATCTCAATCTGTGTTGCCCTCATTGTAATGCTATTTTTCTGGGTTAAAGAGCCAGAAATGCGTCCACTAGGGGTATATGAAACCGAAGAGTTGATCCCGGTCCTTGATTATCTCGATCAGAAAAAAGTCGCCTATAAACTCAATGGCAACTCATTGAGTGTGCCTGCAAGCGAGTACAACAGCCTTAAACTTGATATGGTGCGTGCTGGACTTAACCGCTCGTCGAATGCTGGCGACGATATCTTGATGCAAGATATGGGGTTTGGCGTATCTCAGCGTCTTGAGCAAGAGCGTCTCAAACTCAGCCGAGAAAGGCAGCTCGCCAAAGCCATCGAACAAATGAAACAGGTACGCACTGCGCGTATTTTGTTAGCACTTCCTAAACAGAGTGTATTTGTGCGCCATAATCAAGAAGCGTCTGCGTCGGTATTTTTAACCCTAGCAATGGGGGCGACTCTTAAGCAGCAAGAAGTGGACTCGGTCGTTGACATGGTCGCGAGTGCTGTACCGGGCATGAAACCGTCGCGCATTACTGTTACCGATCAGCATGGTCGTTTGCTGAATTCTGGCTCCCAAGATGCAACCTCAATGGCGAGGCGCAAAGAGCAAGAGCTTGAGCGCAATCAAGAGCAAGCGCTGCGTGAGAAAATTGACTCCGTCTTGATCCCAATTTTAGGTTTGGGGAACTACACCGCTCAAGTTGATATTGAACTCGATTTTAGTGCTGTAGAGCAAACGCGTAAGCGTTTTGACCCGAACACCCCAGCCACTCGAAGTGAATACACGCTAGAAGACTATAACAACGGCAACGTGGTTGCCGGTGTTCCGGGCGCGTTGAGCAATCAACCACCGGCGGATGCGTCCATTCCAACGGATGTCGCTCAGATGAAAGATGGCTCAGTTATGGGGCAAGGCTCCGTACATAAAGAAGCAACACGTAACTTTGAGCTGGATACCACTATCAGTCACGAGCGTAAGCAAAGTGGTGTCGTTAATCGTCAGACTGTTGCCGTCGCCATCAAAAATCGCTCGAAGGTCAACCCGGATACTGGTGAAGTGACTTACGAGCCACGCTCAGAAAGTGAGTTGGCGGCGCTGCGTCAAATCCTAGTCGGCGCGGTGGGCTTTAACGAAAATCGTGGTGACTTACTCAATGTACTTAGCATGACTTTTGAAGAGCCAGCCGCTGAGCTGTTGCCTGATGTGCCAATTTGGGAACACCCAAACTTCAATGATTGGATCCGCTGGTTTGCTAGTGCGCTTGTGATTGTCGTTGTTGTGATGGTGCTTATTCGTCCAGCGATGAAGAAACTGCTTAACCCTGCTGCCGCGGAAGAAGACGAGCAGCTATATGGTCCTGATGGTCTGCCGCTTGGAGCGGATGGTGAAACCAGCCTCATTGGCACCGATATCGATGGCAGTGAGCTGTTTGAATTTAGCTCCGGCATTGATTTGCCAAACCTACACAAAGATGAAGATGTGTTGAAAGCCGTGCGTGCACTGGTGGCCAACGAACCTGAACTGGCTGCGCAAGTAGTGAAAAACTGGATGGCTGAGAACTAATGGCAAACGATATTGTAGCGGCCAATGGTGGTCAAATAGTGGAATCGAGCGTTGATATCTCCTCGATTGGTGGCGATGAAAAAGCGGCAATTTTGCTGCTGAGCCTCAATGAATCCGATGCGGCGAGTATTATTCGCCACCTAGAGCCTAAGCAGGTTCAACGTGTCGGTAGCGCAATGGCGAAGGCCACTGACCTGAGCCAAGATAAAGTCGGCGTCGTACACCGCGCATTTTTGGAAGACATTCAGAAATACACCAACATCGGTATGGGTAGCGAAGACTTCATGCGTAATGCGCTGGTTGCTGCTCTTGGTGAAGACAAAGCCAATAATCTGGTTGATCAAATCTTGCTGGGTACCGGTTCAAAAGGTCTCGATTCATTGAAATGGATGGATCCACGCCAAGTGGCGAGCATCATCCACAACGAACACCCACAGATCCAGACCATTGTACTTTCTTATTTGGAGGCAGACCAATCAGCAGAAATCTTGTCACAGTTCCCTGAACGTGTTCGCCTTGACTTGATGATGCGTATTGCCAACCTCGAAGAGGTTCAGCCGTCTGCACTTGCAGAGCTAAACGAAATCATGGAGAAACAGTTCGCAGGTCAAGCCGGTGCACAAGCGGCCAAGATTGGTGGCCTGAAGGCTGCGGCCGAGATCATGAACTACCTAGACAACAACGTCGAAGGTCTTCTCATGGATCAAATTCGCGACCAAGACGAAGATATGGCAACCCAAATACAAGACCTCATGTTTGTGTTCGAAAACCTTATCGAAGTCGACGACCAAGGTATTCAGAAGCTGCTTAGAGATGTTCCACAAGACGTGTTGCAACGTGCACTGAAAGGTGCGGATGAAGGTCTGAAAGAGAAAATCTTCAACAATATGTCGAAACGTGCTGCTGATATGATGCGCGAAGATATTGAAGCGATGCCACCAGTACGTGTCGCAGATGTGGAAGCGGCTCAAAAAGAAGTGTTGACTATTGCAAGACGCATGGCTGATAACGGAGAGCTTATGCTGTCCGGCGGTGCCGACGAGTTCTTGTAATCCCAGTTAAAGGAAGGTTTGCCGATGTCTGGTGATCGAAAACGCGGCTTTTTACGCCCATCTGAAGATAATACTGCAGAGCAAGCTCACTCGTGGGGCTTGCCTGACTACACCTCTCAAGTGACTCAAGAGGCTAGAGAAACGGCGCTAAACTACGACCCGAGCTGGACGCCTCGTGAAGAGGCCGCTCAGGAAGAAGAGCCGTTAATGCTCACTGAGGAACAAATCGAGCAAATCAAACAAGGCGCTTATCAAGATGGTCTTTTCCAAGGCCAAGAAGCAGGCTTTAAGCAAGGTTATGACAAAGGCAAAGAGGAAGGCCTCGCTGCCGGTCATAGCGAAGGTTTAGAGCTGGGTAAAGCGGAAGGCGTTGCGGCTGGTGAAGAGTACATCAAACAGCAAGTTGACACCTTCATGGAGCTTGCTAACCAGTTTGCCAACCCGCTTGAGCTGATGAACAGCCAAGTTGAAAAGCAGCTGGTGGACATGGTACTCGCACTGACCAAAGAAGTGGTGCATGTCGAAGTTCAAACCAACCCACAGATCATCCTCGATACCATTAAGCAGTCAGTGGAAGCTTTGCCTATCTTAGGTCATGCGATTACGTTAAAACTTAACCCGATTGACGTTGATATCGTGCGCGCTGCTTATGGTGATGATGAACTCAACATTCGCAATTGGACGTTAGTTGTTGAACCGTCGCTTAATCGCGGTGATGTCTATATTGAAGCGGGTGATTCTAGCGTGAGTTATAAACTGGAAGATCGCGTTAAAAACGTTCTGCAAAGCTTTTGCGGTGCTAATCGCCACCAAGGGGGCGAGTAATGCAGCCGCTGGCTCAGCGACTGGCCAACTATAAGGTCGAAGGCCATAAATCCCGAGCGACTGCTTCCGGCAAACTGGTTCGTGTGGTGGGTTTGACGCTCGAAGCGATCGGTTGTAAAGCGCCTATCGGCAGTCTATGTAAAGTGGAAACCATGCATGGCGATATGGACGCTGAAGTGGTTGGCTTTTCTGGCGAACATCTCTATTTAATGCCAAGTGAGCAAATCACGGGCGTACTACCGGGGGCAAAAGTCACCCCAATGGCGTCGGAAACGGGGTTGCCTGTTGGAATGGAGCTCCTTGGCCGTGTCATTGATGGCGTGGGTAATCCACTTGATGGCCTTGGCGACATCTACACTGAAAAGCGTGCTTCATTTAATGCTGAACCCATTAACCCATTGGCGCGTAAGCCAATTACTGAGCCTTTGGATGTTGGTCTTAAAGCCATCAATGGCCTGTTAACGGTTGGTAAAGGTCAGCGTATTGGTCTGTTTGCCGGTTCCGGTGTCGGTAAGTCGGTGACGCTTGGCATGATGACTCGAGGCACGACTGCGCAGGTGGTTGTGGTTGGTCTTATTGGTGAGCGTGGCCGAGAAGTAAAAGAATTCATAGAAGAGATTTTGGGTACCGAGGGACGTCAGCGCTCAGTAGTCGTTGCCGCTCCTGCTGATGCTTCACCGCTGATGCGCCTGAAAGGTTGTCAAACGGCTTTGACCATTGCAGAGTATTTTCGTGACCAAGGGCTGGATGTGTTGCTGCTCATGGACTCGCTAACTCGTTTTGCTCAAGCACAGCGTGAAATTGCCCTCTCTGTTGGTGAGCCGCCAGCGACCAAAGGTTATCCTCCATCGGTGTTCGCTAAACTGCCCGCCTTGGTAGAGCGCGCCGGTAATGGTGACGTTAATCAAGGCTCGATTACGGCATTTTTCACGGTACTGACGGAAGGGGATGATCTACAAGATCCGATTGCCGATGCCTCGCGAGCCATCCTAGACGGCCATATTGTGCTATCACGTGAAATGGCGGATGCTGGTCATTATCCGGCCATTGATGTCGAAAAATCGGTGAGTCGTGTGATGCCACAAATTACTGATGATCAGCATGTCCTGATGTCGAAAGCTGTGCGACAAATTCTGTCAGTTTGCCGTAAAAATCAAGATTTGGTATCGATTGGTGCCTATAAACCGGGAACCGATCCAGCCATCGATAGTGCGTTCACCTTGAAACCAAAACTCGACCAATACTTACAACAAAGTATGCGAGAAACCGTGCCTTACGACATGTGCCTTGGCATGTTGAAACAGCTTCTTTCCGTAGAGTAGTCATTGCATGGAAAACGCCCTAGAGTTCTTGCTTGAGCAAGCGAAAGATAACGAACAACAAGCGGTGCTGGCACTAAATAAAGCTCGCACTGAACTTGAAGGATATTATCAGCAAGTGCAACAAATTGAGCAGTATCGACTTGATTACTGCAATCAGTTGGTTGCTCGCGGACAAGAGGGATTAACGGCAAGCCAATATGGGCACCTCAATCGCTTTCTCACTCAGTTAGATGAAACGCTCACTAAGCAAAAGTCAGCCGAGGGGCACTTTAAGCAGCAAGTGGATGACTGTGAAGAGTTTTGGCACAACACTCGTAAACAGCGTCAGTCTTACGAGTGGTTGATTGAGAAAAAAGCCAAAGAAAAAGCCCAGCTCGAAGCAAAGCGCGATCAAAAGCAAATGGATGAATTCTCGAACTTGTTGTTCGCCCGTCGTCGCCAAGCACGTTAATTTCCCGTCTCGATTTTCTGACTTACTTAGGCACGATACTCGGTATAAAAATTGCATCGACCTGTCTAGTAAATATGGGCGGCAAGTTTCCGCCGAGTCAGCAATCTTTTTTAAATAACGGGCGTAAATGGAATGAGTCTGTCGATTTCAAATAACAGCGTATCGAATAGCGTGCTGCCAAAGAGTGAAGGTAAAGCTTCAGTCTCTGAGAGTGATGCTGGCGAAAGCCCGGGATTTTGGGATAAGTTCAAAGACGCACTATCTCCAGAAAAGTCTGAAGCTGATCAAAAGGTTGAGAGCAGTGCAACCAAATCAAAGACAAGTTCTCAGTCAACTGATGCCATGCTGGAAGATGCGGCAACGCAGACGAAATCCAGTAAAGAGGACTCCTCTGATGAAGAGGTGTCTGATGTAAAAGCGGAAAAGACGGATAAGGTTGATACTGCCACGCAGGGTAAAGAGTCAGAAGCGTCTGTCAAAAAAATGACAGATGAGGCAGCGTTGGCTGGTGCTACTCAAATTAACACTGAAGAGCCTGCGGATTTAGCCGCAGCACAGTCTTCTGAAAACAAGACTTTTGAAAACAAGCCTTCTATAGACAAGTCCAGTAGCAATTCAGCAAAGGTTGGCGCAGATGCTGAGCAAGCCATGTCTGAAAATGCAGAGCTGCTCTCACGTCTCGACGAATCCAATAAAGCCCTTAAAAAGCCCGTTGATGGTGAGGCAGAGAAGGTTGCAGGCGCAGCAGTAGGCGTTGCCGCCGCTGAGCAAGCACAGCCTTCATTGCAGTCTTCTTCGCAAAACTCTGAACAAATAGCATCTTCGATAACGGATGGTAAGGCAGAGTTAGCAGGTAAACAGGCTCAAGGTTCGAATACAGTATTCGCGGCCTCCGCGGCGGGTGCACACGCTTCTGACGGTAAATTGACGCAAGCTTCTGATGCTAAGACTGCACTCGTAGCGGAAGGCGAGGGCAAGGCGCAAGCAAACATTGCTTGGAGTAAATCCGACGCGGAACTTGCCGCCAAATCAGAAGCGAAAGCAGCACTTGCAGGTGCCGCTATTGCAGCAGATAAAATGCCGCCTTCTGCAACGTCTCCTACGGGCGTATCTTCTACTGGTGTCGCTCTTCAAACTCAGTCACAAGTGAGTGCACAAGCCAGTTCAGCTCAAGTATCGGTTCAAGGTACTCAAGTCGCCAGCCAACCTGCTGGTGAAATAGCCGCTGCCGCAGCGATGATGGCAGGTGGGAAAGAGCTTGGTGGTACCGATGCAGCCAAAGCAGGTTCACCTATGGGTACGCAAGTGGCTGGCGCGAATATCAATGGAATTAAGGGCGCTAATAAAGCTCAAAATCCGGCAGGCTTAGGCAATGACACTGCGCTACAAGCAGCTGGCGCATTAACTGCGACCCAGCAATTGCGCGCTGAGCAGCAGGCGCCCGCAGCCTCAGCGGTTCAATCACCAATGGTAATGACAAAAGAAAATGCCAGCGACCAGGTAGCTGAGCGTGTGCAAATGATGATGTCGAAGAACTTAAAACACGTCGACATCCGTCTTGATCCACCAGAGTTAGGCCGTATGCAAATTCGCATGAGCCTGAACAACGATTCGGCAACGGTGCACTTTACCGTTCAAAACCAGCAGACTCGCGACATGGTTGACCAAGCGATGCCAAGGCTACGTGAGATGTTGTCACAGCAAGGCATTCAGTTGGCGGACACATCCGTACAGCAGCAAGGTCAGCAACAGCGCCATGCGTCACACGGATCCGGTACAGGCGGTTCAGGTAATGGCACATCAAATGGTGGCAGCGACGTTGATAGTGTTGAGAATGGCACTAGCGTTGAAGTTGCTGTAAAACAGAATAAAGATGGCATAAGTTACTATGCATAAAGTAGAAAATTACGATGCATAAAGTAACAAGTGATTGTGTCGAAAACAAAATAACGCAGTAGTTGAAGAATTATGGCTGAAGAAAGTTTACAACCCGCAAAAAACAACAGCAAAAAGATGCTGATTATTATTGTTGCCGCTGTCGTGGTACTACTGGGTGTCGGCGGTGGCGCATATTGGTTTTTGAGCTCCGATGACACAGTGAGTGCATCACCGACACAAAGTGCTTCGGGAGGTGCTGCGGTGCCTGTTGACCCTATTTCTTATGTCAACCTTGCCCAGCCGTTTCTGTTTAACGCCACCGGGAAGCAGCGCGATCGTACGGTGCAAATTAAAGTTCAGCTTATGGTTCGTGGCTTAGATAACGAGAGCCAAGCGCGTTACCATTCACCATTGATTGAAAGCACTCTACTTTCAACGTTTGCCTCTGCGACGGTAGAGCAACTGCGCAGTTCGACAGGTCGTGTCGAGCTTCGTGATCAAGCGACCACTGATGTTCAAGCAAGCCTCAGTCAAGTAGTAGGTTCACCAGTGGTTGAGCGTGTGTTATTTACCGATTTTGTAATCCAATAGGTGCATTGTGACCGATTTATTAAGCCAAGATGAGATTGATGCGCTACTGCACGGTGTGGATGACGTTGATGAGGTAGAGGACGAGCTGGATCAAGATCCGGCGGATGTCGTCCATTTCGACTTTTCATCTCAAGACCGCATTGTTCGCGGTCGCATGCCAACGCTTGAGCTGATTAACGAGCGCTTTGCGCGCCATATGCGCATCAGTTTGTTTAACATGCTGCGCAAAACAGCCGAAGTGTCGATAAACGGTGTGCAGATGATGAAATTTGGTGAGTACCAAAACACTCTGTATGTTCCGACTAGCTTAAACATGGTGAGATTCCGTCCACTAAAAGGTACGGCACTGATCACCATGGAAGCGCGCTTGGTGTTCATCTTAGTTGAGAACTTTTTCGGTGGAGACGGCCGTTTCCACGCCAAGATTGAAGGTCGTGAGTTTACTCCAACCGAGCGCCGTATCATTCAGCTGTTAATGAAAACAGTGTTTGAAGACTACAAAGAAGCGTGGTCACCGGTGATGGGCGTCGAGTTCGAATACTTAGACTCAGAAGTGAACCCGAGTATGGCGAACATCGTCAGTCCGACCGAGGTCATTGTGGTGAGTTCTTTCCACATTGAAGTCGATGGCGGCGGCGGTGATTTTCATGTCGTGATGCCTTACTCCATGGTAGAGCCCATTCGTGAGCTGCTTGATGCGGGTGTCCAGTCCGACAAAATGGAAACCGACGTACGTTGGAGCAGTGCGCTACGTGAAGAAATCATGGATGTTCCCGTCAACTTTCGTGTCAACTTGTTAGAGAAAGACGTGTCGCTACGCGATCTCATGGAGCTGCAAGCAGGCGATATTATCCCAATCGAGATGCCTGAAAATGCCACCATGTTTGTCGAAGATTTGCCTACTTTCCGAGTGAAAATGGGCCGCTCTGGTGAGAAACTTGCGGTGCAGGTGTCAGAGAAAATCCGCCGTCCAGATGTGGTGAAAACCGATTTGGCTTTCCTTGGCAAAGACATCATGGCTGAGCTTGAGCACGTTGAAGATTTAGACCAAGAATAATCAAACTGCGCAGGTGCGCGGTGCAACAGAATAACAGAAGTAGAGATAACCAATGACAATCAGTGATGACCAAAAATTAGCAGACGAGTGGGCAGCGGCACTGGGCGAAGATCCAATGGCGCCTGATGTAGATGTGGATGAAGTGCTGGCGGCACCGTTGGATGAACTAGAAGATTCACCTGCACCAATTACTGATGATGAACGTCGTAAGCTCGACACCATTATGGATATTCCGGTCACTATTTCGATGGAAGTAGGACGCTCGCAAATCAGTATTCGTAACTTGCTACAACTTAACCAAGGTTCGGTGGTTGAACTTGACCGTATTGCCGGTGAGTCGCTCGATGTGATGGTCAACGGCACTTTGATTGCCCACGGTGAAGTGGTCGTGGTGAACGATAAGTTTGGTATTCGTTTAACGGACGTGATCAGTCAAACTGAGCGCATTAAGAAGCTGCGTTAATCAAAGTTAGTGAATGGAATTAGACTGATGACACTGAATCGATATTGGTTGTCCACGATTGGGGCGGCGCTGTTGATGACTTCTGGAATCGCCCATGCTGCGGCAGAGGTTTCTGCTAACGGCGGCTCGCCTTTTGATTTTGCTGCAACACTTGGCTCACTCGTTTTAGTGATTGCTGTGATCTTGGGTTTAGCGTGGGTGTTAAAACGCATGAAAGTGCCATCTTTGGTCAATCAGCAGGGGCTTAAGATTGTCCGCCAAATCCCTGTTGGTACCAAAGAGCGTATCGCGGTCGTTGAAGCGGGTGAAGAGCAGTTTTTAGTGGGCATTACCTCACAAACGATTCAGCTTATCTCAAAGCTTGAGAAACCGCTTGAAGAGAGTGAAGTCTCTCAACCGGCATTTACTAGTCAGCTGTCGAAAATCATGAAAAAGCAGACTCACAATGACTAATTGCATTCGACTCGTTTTTGTTTGCTTATTGCTGATTGCAGCGCCACTGTTTTCTGTCAGTGTGAGTGCTGCTGAAGAAGAGTTAGCAACGCCTATCTCAAGTTCTGCTGCTCCAAGTAGCAGCGTTACCGTAAGCGAAATGCGCAACGACCGAGGCGCAGCCGGGGCAACCACATCCAGTGCGTTTGGCACAGGACCCGGTATCCCAGCGTTTACCATGACGACTAACCCAGATGGTAGTGAAGACTATTCGGTCAATTTGCAAATATTGGCACTGATGACCATGCTGGGCTTTTTGCCTGCTATGGTGATTTTGATGACGTCATTCACCCGCATTGTCGTGGTGATGTCTATCTTGCGCCAAGCAATGGGTTTGCAGCAAACGCCGTCCAATCAGGTGATCATTGGTATCGCTATATTCTTGACCTTCTTTATTATGTCACCGGTGCTCAATCAGGTGAACGAGCAGGCTGTTCAGCCTTACCTCAATGAGCAGATCAGTGCCAAGCAAGCTTTTGAACAAGCACAAGCGCCCATCAAAGACTTCATGCTTAAGCAAACACGCGTCAAAGATTTGGAGACCTTTGTCGAGATGTCTGGCTCAACCGCACAGAACCCAGAAGACGTTTCGATGGCGGTGCTCATCCCGGCCTTTATTACTTCTGAGCTGAAAACAGCGTTTCAAATTGGCTTTATGCTTTTCCTACCATTTTTGATTATCGACTTGGTTGTGGCGTCCATTTTGATGGCGATGGGTATGATGATGCTTTCACCGATGATTGTCTCTTTGCCGTTTAAGCTGATGTTGTTCGTGCTGGTGGATGGGTGGAACCTCATTCTCTCCACCTTGGCCGGCAGTTTCGCCTTGTAGCTGGAGTAGCATTATGACTCCTGAGATGTTTGTCGAACTGTTTAGAGACGCATTGTGGCTGGTATTACTGCTGGTCTGTGCCATCGTAGTACCGAGTCTTTTAGTTGGCCTTGTTGTGGCTATTTTTCAAGCCGCAACGTCGATTAACGAACAGACGCTAAGTTTTTTACCGAGATTGATTGTCACGATTTTGGCGCTGATGGCGTTTGCCCATTGGGGCACGCAGATGATGATGGAGTTTTTTTATGAAATCATCGAACGTCTGCCATTGGTACTTTGGTAACTCCCCATGGAATACCCTGCGAGTGATGTCCTTGATTGGCTAGCCAACTTCTTTTGGCCCTATGTGCGTATTTCCGCCATGTTGATGGTGATGTCTGTTACTGGGGCTAACTTCGTATCACCTCGCATTCGACTGTTCTTGGGGCTTGCGCTTACTCTGGCGGTATCGCCATCTATTCCTGCCATTCCCCAAACGATCGAACTGCTGTCATTTCAAGGGTTCCTTACTGTTGCAGAGCAAATACTGATCGGAACCGCGATGGGTATGGTGACGGTGTTTATGGTGCAAACCTTTGTTATGCTGGGCCAGATCTTAGGTATGCAATCGAGCCTTGGTTTTGCTTCTATGGTTGACCCTGCCAATGGCCAAAACACGCCTGTACTAGGTCAGTTATTTCTGTTTTTGACAACCATGTTCTTCCTTGCGACCGATGGGCACCTCAAGATGATTCGGTTAGTGGTCATGAGCTTCAAAACCTTGCCTGTGGGATCGGGGCATCTTTCTAGTGCCGATTTTCGTGAAATGGCGGGATGGCTTGGCATTATGTTCCAGACTGCATTGAGCATGGCCTTGGCAGGTATTATTGCTCTATTGACCGTCAACCTGTCCTTTGGCGTTATGACTCGTGCGGCACCACAACTTAATATCTTCTCGCTCGGTTTTGCGTTTGCGTTACTCATCGGTTTGATGATCTGTTGGTACATTATGGCGGGGCTGTATAGTCACTATCAGCTCTATTGGTTACAAGTAGAAGGTCAGGTGTGTCGCTTGATCGATCTCGCGTGCTAGGGGAGGGCTAATCATGGCAGAATCCGACGGCCAAGAACGTACCGAAGACGCCACCCCCCAGCGGCTTAAACAAGCACGCGAAAAGGGGCAGGTGGCGCGCTCCAAAGAACTGGCATCTGTTTCCGTACTGATTGTTGGTGCGCTATCACTAATGATGTTTGGTGAGGGATTAGCACGTGCTTTGTTTGGCTCAATGTCGCGGCTATTTACCTTAACCCGAGAAGAAATCTACGACTCCACTAAGCTGTTTGACGTTGTGCTTGGCGCGTTGTCGAGCTTGCTGTTGCCTCTGACGCTTATTCTGGTGGTACTGTTTATTGCTGCACTTATTGGTGCCGCGGGTGTTGGCGGGATCAGCTTTTCCGCGTCAGCTGCGATGCCCAAAATGTCGAAGATGAACCCGCTTAGCGGCGTGAAACGAATGCTGGGCATGCAAAGCTGGGTGGAGCTGATCAAGTCGATTCTAAAGGTCGCCTTGGTCGCTGGAATGGCATTTTATTTGGTGAATGCCTCTCGAGCGGATTTGTTCCAGCTCAGTATGGAGGTGTATCCACAAAACATCTTCCATGCACTGGATATCCTACTTAATTTTATTTTACTGATCAGTACCACGCTGCTCATTGTGGTGGCGATAGACATCCCATTTCAGATCTGGCAACACGCCAACCAACTGAAAATGACCAAGCAAGAAGTGAAAGACGAATACAAAGATACCGAGGGTAAACCCGAGGTGAAAGGTCGTATTCGTATGTTACAACGTGAAGCGGCTCAGCGTCGTATGATGGCAGAAGTACCGCAGGCTGACGTAATTGTCACTAACCCAGAGCACTTTTCCGTCGCGTTGCGATATAAGCAAGGTCAAGACAAAGCGCCGATTGTAGTAGCTAAAGGCGTGGACCATATGGCGCTGAAGATCCGCGAAGTGGCGAGAGAACACAATATTTATGTTATCCCGTCGCCGCCATTAGCACGTTCGCTGTATCACACCACAGAACTTGAGCAAGAAATTCCTGACGGACTGTTTGCTGCGGTGGCGCAGATTCTCGCCTACGTGTATCAGCTTAAGCAGTATCGTAAGAAGGGTGGTCAGAGACCTAAGTTACAAACTGAACAAATGACTATTCCGAAAGACATGCGCTACTAGCATGACCTTGTCTTTGCTAGTGGGGAAAGTAGTGGTGTCAAAAAAATGGCGTACGTTAATGGCGTAATTCTTGCAAATTAGCCTGTATTAAAAGAAACAACCCGTGTCTCCAAGGAAAACGGAGGCCTGTAGTGAATTATCCGTAATGAAATTGACGTTACCTTTTGCCGATAAGCTGCCTAACATTCCGCGCCGTGCGTTACCTGCTATTGGTGCTCCGGTTATGGTACTTGCCGCGCTTGCGATGATTGTATTGCCGATCCCGGCAATTCTGCTCGACTTGTTCTTCACCTTTAATATCGCATTGGCCATGGTGGTCTTGCTGGTATCGGTCTATACCCGTCGTCCTCTTGATTTTGCCGCATTCCCAACCGTTCTACTGATTGCCACGCTGTTGCGTTTGGCATTGAACGTCGCGTCTACCCGTGTGGTATTACTCTATGGTCATGAAGGGGGCAGCGCTGCCGGTAACGTAATTGAAGCGTTTGGTAACGTGGTTATCGGTGGTAACTACGCTGTGGGTCTGGTGGTGTTTATGATTTTGATGATCATTAACTTCATGGTTGTGACCAAAGGTGCGGGACGTATTTCTGAGGTAAGTGCTCGCTTTACCCTTGATGCCCTACCAGGTAAACAGATGGCGATCGATGCCGACCTTAACGCCGGTCTCATTGACCAAGACCAAGCACGCCTGCGCCGTTTTGAAGTCACCAAAGAAGCGGACTTCTATGGCTCGATGGATGGTGCGTCCAAATTTGTTAAGGGTGATGCCATTGCAGGTATCTTGATCCTGTTTCTCAACATCGTTGGTGGCCTCAGCATTGGTATGATGCAGCACTCGCTCGGCTTTACCGAAGCACTGCAAATCTACACTTTGCTCACCATTGGTGATGGTCTGGTTGCTCAAATCCCATCGCTACTGCTTTCTATTGCTGCTGCTATCATGGTGACCCGTCAAAATACTGACGAAGACATGGGGGAGCAGGTTGTATTCCAGCTTTTTGATAACCCGAAAGCACTAACTATTACCGCCGGTATTTTGGGCGTGATGGGTATTGTGCCGGGTATGCCACACTTTGCGTTTTTGCTTTTGGCGGCACTTGCCGGTGGTGGCGCATATTGGATGCATCGTAAACAGCAAATGAAAGCGGATGAGAAGAACTTACCTGCAGAGGTGGGCGCGAACAGCAGCGACCCGGCTGCGCCTCCTAAAGAGCTCTCTTGGGATGACGTTCAACCTGTTGATGTGATAGGCCTTGAAGTGGGCTATCGCTTAATTCCATTGGTAGACAGAGACCAAGGTGGTGAACTGCTTGAGCGCGTGAAGGGCGTGCGTAAAAAACTTTCTCAGGACTTTGGCTTTCTTATTCCTGCGGTGCATATTCGAGACAACTTAGAGCTGACGCCTAACTCTTACCGCATTACCTTGATGGGTGTCGCGGTGGGCGAAGCGGAAATTCGCCCTGACCAAGAACTCGCGATTAACCCAGGACAAGTCTACGGCCTGATTGATGGTGAGCAGACCATTGACCCTGCATTTGGTTTAGAAGCGGTGTGGATACAAGAAGCGCAGCGAGAACACGCGCAGGCGCTCGGTTATACCGTCGTCGACTCATCAACGGTTCTTGCTACTCATTTGAGTCAGCTCTTAACTAATAATGCAGCGCAGCTATTGGGTCACGAAGAAGTTCAGAACCTTCTGGAAATGCTGGGCCGAACTGCACCGAAACTGGTGGAAGATTTTGTCCCAGAGCAATTGCCATTGGGTACGGTGGTCAAGGTACTACAGAACTTGCTGCATGAGGCGATTCCTATCCGTGATATTCGTACTATCGTCCAAACTTTGGCGGAATACTCCGGTAAGAGTCAAGAACCTGACGTATTGACGGCAGCAGTTCGTATCTCGCTGAAACGCCTGATTGTTCAGGAAATCAACGGTATAGAGCCAGAGCTTCCGGTGATTACTCTGATACCTGAACTGGAACAAATTTTGCATCAAACTATGCAAGCGTCTGGCGGTGAATCCGCTGGCATTGAACCTGGATTAGCCGAAAGACTTCAAGCTTCGCTAACACAAGCGACTCAAGAGCAAGAGCTAAAAGGAGAGGCAGCTGTGCTGCTAACATCGGGTGTATTGCGTTCGACGCTCGCGAAGTTCGTGAAAAATACGATTCCGAACTTACGAGTTTTGTCTTACCAAGAAATCCCTGATGAAAAACAGATTAGAATCGTGCAGGCCGTAGGTAATTAGCCTTA
Source organism: Vibrio sp. CB1-5 (assembly GCF_059412285.1). Taxonomy (NCBI): domain Bacteria; kingdom Pseudomonadati; phylum Pseudomonadota; class Gammaproteobacteria; order Vibrionales; family Vibrionaceae; genus Vibrio; species Vibrio sp. CB1-5. The sequence continues at coordinate 39,164 of NZ_JBJHPB010000020.1, forward strand.
GCACTGGTCGCCGGTCTTACAGCGACGAAACACGATATTGCACATTGAATGGATGTAACACTTGAAAATTAAACGATTTTTCGCCAGGGATATGAGGCAAGCTCTGCTCCAAGTTAAAGAAGAACTTGGTGCCGATGCTGTGATCATGTCGAATAAAAAAGTGGCGGGCGGCGTAGAAATCGTGGCTGCTATTGATGGCGATACTGCGCAGCCAGAGCGTCAAATGGGCAGCAATGCTCTAGCGGCGCCTTCGCGTTCGGCCTTGCCGAACTATGGTCGCGACCTCAAAGACGATGTGGTGAACTTGCAAAAAAGCAGTGCCGCATCGACCAGTAGCGCACTACCATCAATGACCGATCGTTTTGCGAATATGCTGAAAAGCTATCGCGGTAACGACAACGAGCAAAGCAAGCCGAAGAACACACCACCAGACTCACTTTCAGCATTACTTGACCGTCAATCGGAGCGTAGTAAGCCTGTCGGCGATTCTCGTTCAGTGAGTGATGGCTATCAAAGCAGCGATCGCTTGCAGTATGCTCAGCAAAACCGAACTGAGTCGGCTTTCCGAGACCGCCAAGAAAGTGCTCGTCCCTCTTATCGCTCTGACGACGGCTATTTAGATAATGCTCGTGAGACGCGCAGACCAAATAGTGGCCGTGATGGTAAATTTGGCGAAGAGCTTGAAGCGATGAAAGAGGATATGTCCTCGATCCGTCGTTTGCTCGAACATCAAGTTTCCGGATTAATGTGGCAAGAAGTTGAGCGTCGTGAACCGCTACGCGCCATGTTGATTAAGCGCCTTGAACGTATGGGGATCTCTCCTGAGCTTTCTGACCAGCTTGCTTGCTATATTCCAGAAGACACACCACCACAAAAAGCGTGGAAAGCGCTGCTGTCTTTGGTTTCCGATCAGATTGTTATCAGTAAGCAAGATATTCTACGCAAAGGTGGCATCGTTGCCTTACTCGGCCCGACCGGCGTGGGGAAAACCACGACTGTGGCAAAACTCGCTGCGCGTGCGGCGATGGAGTATGGCTCAGACAATGTCGCCTTGGTGACCACTGACACTTATCGTATCGGTGCTCATGAACAGCTGTCGATTTATGGCCGCATTATGGGTTGCCCGGTAAGGGTCGCTAAAGATTCTGAAGAATTGGCCGATGTACTCTATCAGTTGAGAAATCGACGTTTGGTGTTGATAGATACCGCCGGTATGGGGCAGCGCGACGTGCGTTTGTCCGAACAGTTAGACACTCTGATGCAAGAGAGTGGCGAAGTGATTCACAGCTACCTTGTTCTCCCTGCTACCGCGCAGCGACAAGTACTGCAAGAGACACTGGATCACTTTAGGCGCATCCCACTATCTGGTTGCATAATGACCAAGTTGGATGAGTCGTTGAGTTTGGGTGAGTTTATTAGTGTCGTTGTCCAAAATGCACTGCCGGTGACCTACATTGCGAATGGTCAGCGAGTACCGGAAGACATCGTGATCGCGCAGCCAAAATATATGGTCGCGAAAGCCAACGAATTATTAGAGAAGTCGACAGAGAATGAACCTCACTTCTGGAACAGTGATATGGAGGGGGTTTAGATGCAAGCGAAAATGACAAATAACACAATACATGATCAGGCCAGTGGCCTAAGACGTTTGACTAAACCTACTTTAACTAAAGTAATCTCTGTCACCGGTGGCAAAGGCGGCGTGGGTAAATCCAACGTAACGCTGGGCTTAGCGATTTGTATGGCGCGCCAAGGTAAGAAAGTCATGGTACTCGATGCCGACTTGGGCCTTGCCAACGTCGATGTCATGTTAGGAATTAGACCAAAGAAAAACTTAGGTCACGTACTGGCTGGCGAATGTGAGCTCAAAGACGCTATCGTCGAGGGTCCACATGGCATTAGGATTATTCCAGCGACATCCGGAACCCAAAGCATGACGGAATTGAGTCATGCGCAGCATATGGGCCTAATCCGAGCTTTTGGTAGCTTGGAAGAGGAAATGGATGTGCTGCTGGTGGATACGGCTGCCGGTATCTCTGACATGGTGGTGAGTTTTTCTCGTGCCGCACAAGATGTGGTGGTCGTGGTATGTGATGAACCAACGTCGATTACTGATGCGTATGCATTAATTAAACTGCTGAGCCGCGAGCACCAAGTGCAACGCTTTAAAGTGGTCGCTAACATGGTGCGTAGTTACCGTGAAGGCCGAGAATTGTTCACAAAATTGACATTAGTCACAGAGCGATTCCTGAATGTGAGCCTTGAGCTAGTAGCGTGTATTCCTCTAGATGATAAAGTGCGACAAGCGGTGAAGAGACAAAAAATTGTCGTGGATGCATTTCCACGTTCACCGGCGGCATTGGCGATGAGCTCGCTTGCAAATAAAGCGCTCACTTGGCCCATACCAAAAGTGCCAAGTGGCCACTTGGAGTTTTTTGTCGAAAGGCTACTCAACAGACCGCAAGTATTAGAGGAACCGTTTGGTGAATAAAGCTTTGACCTATGACCAGCATGCTAATTTAAGTGGTCAGCAAGCTTTCTTGGAGAAATACTCAGTATTGGTGAAACGTATCGCTCACCATCTTATTGGGCGTTTACCACCAAACGTGTTGGTTGAAGACTTGATTCAGGCTGGAATGATTGGCCTGATTGAAGCACAAAAAAATTATGACGGTAGCAAAGGTGCAAGCTTTGAAACCTACGCCGGCATTCGCATTCGAGGTGCGATGCTAGACGACATTCGTCGTGGTGATTGGGTGCCGCGCTCGGTACACAAACACAGCCGTGATATTTCACAGGCGATTTCGGTATTGGAGGTGGAGCTCAACCGTGACCCAACCGATACGGAAGTGGCCAACCATTTGGGAATGAGCTTAGAGCAATATCACAAGGCTTTGTCAGATATTAACTGTTCAAAACTTGTTGGTATTGAAGATCTTGGCGTTTCTGAAGACTCTGTATCTGTTGCAGATGAAGAAGATAACTCACCTTTTCAGGGTGTCGCAGATGATGCATTTCGCGAAGCGTTAATAGAATCAATAAAATCGCTCCCAGAGCGTGAAGCGTTGACGTTATCGCTGTATTATGACGAAGAGTTAAATTTGAAGGAGATAGGTGAGGTACTGGGCGTCAGCGAATCGCGCGTTAGCCAAATACTAAGTCAATCCATGCAGCGTCTTCGCACCAAGCTTAGCGCTTGGACCGATAATAATTAATAAACACTGATTTTGCTTTCAGTGGAGGCAACTTTGAATAAAAACATGAAAATCTTGATTGTTGACGACTTTTCAACAATGCGCCGTATCGTTAAAAACCTTTTGCGCGACTTGGGTTTTAGCAACACGCTAGAAGCCGACGATGGTTTGACGGCTTTGCCAATGCTCAAGAAAGGCGATTTCGACTTTGTCGTGACTGACTGGAACATGCCAGGCATGCAAGGTATTGATCTACTGCGCCATATTCGTGCCGATGAAGAGTTAAAGCATTTGCCTGTTCTTATGATCACGGCGGAAGCTAAGCGTGAGCAGATTATTGAAGCGGCGCAAGCGGGTGTAAACGGTTATATCGTTAAACCATTTACGGCTGCAACTCTAAAAGAAAAACTAGATAAAATCTTTGAGCGTTTATAAGACGCCATAAATAGCAGACGGCTATATCAGAATGATTTCATTGGAACAAGCTAAGCAACTTGTTGATTTGTTGGAACAAGACAAACAACAAGAAGCAGACGAGCTGGTCATGATGATTCAAGGTGGCAGCGAGCGCAAAGTGCTTCAAGAAGTGGGTGCGCTAACCCGTGACCTACACGATGCATTGACGGAGTTTAGTTACGATACTCGCCTTAACGAGATCGCGACTGATGAAATCCCAGAAGCGCGTGATCGCCTTGAATACGTCATCAACAAGACCGAAGTCTCAGCGAATACAACCATGGATGCGGTGGAACGCTGTTTGCCGATGGCAGATAGCTTACATGAGTGTTTGACTCAAGTACGCCCTCAGTGGAACGAGCTGATGCACGGTCGGCTCGAGCTACAACAATTTAAAGACCTGTGTCATCGCATTGATGACTTACTTAGTCAGGTGGAAGGGGACAGTACCGAACTGCGTACTCAACTGACCAACATCCTTATGGCACAGGACTTTCAAGACCTTACTGGACAGATCATCCGACGCGTCATCACATTAGTGAGTGAAGTGGAAACGCGCTTGGTAGAAATCTTGAAAGTGTTCAGTGACGAACAACAATCAATAACAACGAAACCAAAGCAAGCGATCTCAGGCGTTGAAGGACCAATCATTAATCCTCATGAGCGTGACGATGCTGTTGCTTCGCAAGACGAAGTTGATGACTTATTGTCAAGTCTTGGGTTTTAGGGGTGACTATGAGCTACGAATTAGATGAAGAGATCCTTCAGGACTTCCTTGTGGAAGCGGGGGAGATCCTAGAGTTACTTTCCGAGCAACTTGTTGAACTAGAAAATAATCCAGACGACAAAGACTTGCTAAATGCGATCTTTAGAGGCTTTCATACCGTGAAAGGCGGTGCCGGATTCTTGGCATTGACTGAACTGGTCGACACTTGCCATGGTGCTGAAAACGTGTTCGATATCTTACGTAACGGGCAGCGTTCGGTGAATGCCAGCTTAATGGATACGATGCTAAAAGCGCTCGATACGGTAAATATTCAGTTTCAGTCGGTTCAAAATATGGAACCTATTGACCCTGCCGATCCTGCATTGCTTGAAGAGCTTCATCGTTTGAGTAGCCCAGAGTCTGCTGACGAAGCGGCAGCTCCACCTCCACCACCAGTGGTAGAGGTAGCACCAGAACCTGTTGTGGAAGCGCCAGCGGCTGAGATCTCAGCAAGCGGCTCTATTGACGATATTACCCAAGACGAATTTGAGCGTCTGTTGGATGAATTACACGGTAAAGGTGGTAGCCCGACAAAAGCAACGGCTAAACCAGCCATGACTGTGGTTGAAACCCCTGCTACAGCGCCTAGTGATTTGCCTTCATCAGATATCACTGACGACGAGTTTGAGAAGCTTCTTGATGAGCTACACGGTGTAGGAAAAGGCCCATCAGCGGGAGACGCTGTTGCATCTGCGCCTGTTGAAGCGGCTAAACCCGCACCGGTTGCGTCACCGACTGCTAGTTCGTCTAACGACGGTGGCGATTTGATGACAGACGAAGAGTTTGAAAAGCTTCTCGATGAGCTACACGGAGTTGGTAAAGGCCCATCTCCTGATGAGCTTGAAGCTGCGACTAAGCCTGCCTCTATGAATGAAGCGTCTGTAAGCGCTGAGCCAGTTGAATCTGTCGCTCCAGTTGCTGTGTCAATGGCTACGGCACCTGCTGCTGCACCTGTTAATGTAGGCGGTAGTGAAAAGTCGCTACCTGCTGAGAAAAAAGCGACCGCTGTGGCACCGAAAAAACCGCAAGCGGAAGCGAGCGTGCGCGTGGATACATCGACGCTCGATACCATTATGAACATGGTTGGTGAGCTGGTATTAGTCCGTAACCGTTTGGTGAGCTTAGGTCTAAACAGCAACGATGAAGAGATGTCGAAAGCTGTCTCGAATCTCGATGTTGTTACGGCAGACTTGCAAGGCGCGGTAATGAAAACGCGTATGCAACCGATTAAAAAGGTCTTCGGCCGCTTCCCTCGTGTTGTTCGTGATTTGGCACGTAGCCTGAATAAAGACATCATGCTTGATATGCAAGGCGAAGACACGGATCTTGATAAGAACCTAGTTGAGGCGCTTGCGGATCCATTGATCCACCTAGTGCGTAACTCGGTCGACCACGGCATTGAAATGCCAGACGTTCGCGAATCTACAGGTAAGTCTCGTACCGGTAAAATTACCCTATCAGCATCGCAAGAAGGCGACCATATTGAGCTCGCTATCATCGATGACGGTGGCGGTATGGACCCAGATAAACTGCGCGGCATTGCGGTTAAGCGCGGAATGATGGATGAAGACGCTGCGTCTCGCTTGACTGATAAAGAGTGCTTTAACCTTATCTTTATGCCTGGCTTCTCAAGTAAAGAGAAAATTTCTGATATCTCAGGGCGTGGTGTAGGGATGGATGTGGTGAAAACCGCCATTAATACGCTAAACGGCTCAATAGATATCGACTCTGAACTGGGCAAAGGCACTAAGATCACCATTAAAGTACCACTTACTTTAGCGATCTTGCCAACCTTGATGGTGGGCGTTGGTAAAAACCCATTTGCACTGCCTCTAGCGAGTGTGAATGAGATTTTCCACTTAGACTTAAGCCGCACTAATGTGGTGGATGGTCAGCTGACGATTATCGTTCGTGATAAGTCTATCCCGCTATTCTATTTGCAAGACTGGCTAGCACCACACGCAGGTCGAGCTCAGCAGCGTACCGGCCATGGTCACGTTGTGATTGTTCAAATCGGTAGTCAGCGCGTTGGCTTTGTTGTTGATACCTTGATTGGTCAAGAAGAAGTGGTGATCAAGCCACTCGATAGCTTGCTACAAGGTACTCCAGGTATGGCAGGAGCAACGATCACCAGTGACGGCCATATTGCGCTTATTCTTGACGTGCCAGACTTACTTAAACAGTACGCTGCAGCATCGCGTATCTGATAAGGAAGTCTATGTCGTTAAAAGTATTAGTTGTAGATGACTCTAGTTTCTTCCGTCGCCGAGTCAGCGACATTATCAATGCCGCGCCACGTCTGGAAGTTATCGACGTGGCCATTAATGGCAAAGAAGCGGTAGAAAAAGCGCTGGCATTAAAGCCTGACGTGATCACTATGGACATTGAGATGCCCGTCATGGATGGTATTACTGCCGTCCGTGAGATCATGAGCGCTCAACCAACCCCTATTTTGATGTTTTCTTCATTGACCCATGAAGGCGCTAAAGCCACGCTGGATGCGCTAGAAGCTGGGGCGTTGGACTTCTTGCCGAAGAAGTTTGAAGACATTGCACGAAATAAAGATGAAGCAGTAAGCTTGCTGCAACAGCGCGTGCAACAAATTGCTAGCCGCCGAGCGTTACTAAGACGCACGGCGGTACGTAGACCTTTATCAACACCAAGCGCTGTGCCTAGAGCTGCAGTCACTCGCCCTAATGATGATGCGTCAGCGTCTAAATCGGCGGCACCTGCTGCTCGTTTTCGCAGTAGTGGCAAAAGCTATCAGTTGACGGCGATTGGTACGTCTACAGGCGGCCCAGTTGCTCTGCAAAAAATCCTGACTAAATTACCAGGCAATTATCCTCACCCCATTCTGCTGATTCAGCACATGCCAGCGACCTTTACCGCAGCATTTGCGGCTAGGCTTAACTCGCTTTGTCAAATCACGGTGAAAGAGGCTGCCAATGGCGATGTATTGCAACCAGGTGTGGCTTATCTTGCTCCTGGCGGTATGCAAATGATGATCGAAGGGCGCCCTGGGAGTGCGAAAATCCGCATTCTTGATGGCGGTGAACGCATGAATTACAAACCTTGCGTTGATGTGACCTTTGGCTCTGCGGCTAAGATTTATCACGACAAAGTATTGTCGATGGTTCTGACAGGAATGGGGGCTGATGGTCGCGAAGGTGCGCGTATGCTGAAGTCTGCTGGCTCGACGGTTTGGGCTCAAGATGAAGAGTCTTGCGTGGTTTACGGTATGCCACAAGCAGTCGCTAAGGCAGGGATCTCCACAGAAGATTTATCCCTTGATCGTATTGCCGAACGCATTTTGGTTGAGTTGAAGAGGTCGTAACATGATCGTATGGAGTGTTGCTAACCAAAAAGGCGGTGTCGGAAAAACGACCACTACCGTAACGTTGGCGGGGCTTTTGAGCCAAAAAGGTAATCGCGTATTGCTTATTGATACCGATCCTCATGCTTCATTGACTACTTACTTGGGCATGGATTCAGATCATCTGTCACACAGTCTATTTGACCTTTTCCAGCTTAAAGAGTTTAGCGATAGCCGAGTAAAACCGCTGATACACAATACCAATATCGATAATATCGACATTTTGCCTGCTCATATGTCGCTGGCAACACTTGATCGAGTGATGGGTAATCGTAGCGGTATGGGACTTATCCTCAAACGCGCACTAATGACTATTCGTGATGATTACGATTACGTATTGATTGATTGCCCACCTATTCTTGGGGTCATGATGGTGAATGCCCTGGCGGCAAGTGATCGTATTTTAATTCCTGTCCAAACAGAATTCTTAGCGATGAAAGGCTTGGAGCGTATGGTGCGTACACTTGCGATTATGCAGAAGTCGCGTCAGCGCCCGTTTAAGGTCACCATAGTCCCAACCATGTACGACAAACGTACGCGAGCATCGCTGCAAACCTTGACGCAACTTAAACAAGATTACCCGTCGCAGGTGTGGAGTTCGGCTGTACCGATCGATACTAAATTTCGCGATGCCAGTTTGAAGCATTTACCTGCATCACACTTTGCGGCAGGCAGTCGAGGTGTCTTTGCCTATAAACAATTGCTGATTTACTTGGAGAGGCTAGCGCAAGATGAAAGCTGATACTGCGCCGCTCTCAAGTGAAAAGGCTCTGGATGATTACTTTGCGTCTCTGCTTGGTTTAGAACAAGACGAGTTATTGCTTGACGAAGAGCAAGCGCTTGAAGATATTTCTGTTGAGCCAGAGCCAGAGCCAGAGCCAGAGCCAGAGCCAGAGCCAGAGCCAGAGCCAGATCGGAATGATACTCTTTTGACGAAGGCTGCTCCAACTGGGCAGCAGTCGGTGGAGGCGGAGTTTGAAGCTTTTGCGGAGCAGCCAGATCTTCAACATCTGGAAAAACTGTTCAGCGGTCTTCAGCAGCAAGTAGACATTGAAATTGAACCGCAAGCTGAGCCAAGCCTTGAACAACCAGTAATAGATGAGGCGAGAGACGCTGAAATCCAAGGCTGGGATGTTGAAGCATTAGAGGCTGATGCTGTTAACGCGCCAGAAATGCATGAACTTGATACTCTACAGTCGCCAATCAACGCTCAAGAGACGGTCGAAGTCGCCGATAGTATAGAAGTGGCTGAAAGCGTTGGGGTTGAAACTCAGCCTGATGTCGCTAATGACGGAGGTGCTGACAAAGCTTGGGTAAACAACGAACGTACCGAAAGCTTTCAAGTGCTCTACTTTGACGTTGGCGGGATGACGTTCGCGGTGCCATTAGACGAGCTTGGTGGCATTCATCAGATTGGTGAGTTGAGCCATTTGATTGGACGCCCTGCTTGGTATTTGGGATTGCAATCAAGTCGTGAAAGCCAGCTTGATGTCGTTGATACGGCGATGTGGGTGATGCCTGATGTGCTCAAGGATGACAGTTATAAAGAAGACTACCAATACATTGTCATGCTCGGCGAGAGTAATTGGGGACTTGCTGCCACTGAGCTAAAAGGCACGGAACAACTCCAGCCAGTCGCCGTTCGTTGGCGTGAGAAAGCAGGTAAAAGGCCGTGGCTTGCAGGCATGGTGAAGCAGCAAATGTGTGCGCTGGTTCATGTGTCTGAACTAATTGATATGCTTAACGCTGGATTAGATGTTAAATCAGTACAGTGATTGAATAATTTGATGTCAAACGACGCAGCGCGTCGTTGATCAGAATGAAATTGAGAGGAAGACTATGTCTCAAACGATGGATGTTGAACTAAGAAAAGAACAGTCGAATGATGAAGTTCTTCAATGGGTCACGTTTCAACTAGAAGAAGAAACCTACGGCATCAACGTAATGCAAGTGCGTGAAGTACTGCGTTACACTGAAATCGCTCCAGTACCGGGTGCGCCAGATTATGTGCTAGGTATTATTAACCTTCGTGGTAACGTTGTGACGGTCATCGACACTCGTTCTCGCTTTGGTCTAATGCAAGGTGAAATCACCGACAATACACGTATTATCGTGATTGAGTCTGAGCGCCAAGTGATTGGTATCTTGGTGGATAGCGTTGCAGAAGTGGTATATCTACGTTCGTCTGAAATTGATACCACACCAAGCGTCGGTACTGACGAAAGTGCGAAGTTTATCCAAGGCGTAAGCAACCGTGATGGCAAACTGCTTATCCTTGTTGACCTAAACAAACTGCTCTCTGAAGATGAGTGGGATGAGATGGCTTACCTATAATGTTTGATGCTGTGTCTTTAACGTCACCTCTTCTTTGGGGAGGGGTGGCGATTGTCGTTGTCCTTTTCGTTTGGTTGGTGAAAGTGCATCGTGGATTAAACATGCACAAGGCACACGCACGACAACAAAAGCGATCACTAGAAAAAGAAGTCGAGAAGTGCAATAAGCAGCTACTTGAAGTTCGCTCCGTGTTAGTAGGGCTTGGACAAAAGGTTTCCGAACAGGAGGAAATCATCGTCCACCTTACCGAACGTATCATTGAGCTTGAGAACGTTGATAATGATGGTCGCTTATATACCCGAGCCAATAAAATGGTTCGATTGGGTGCCGACATCAACGAGCTTATCGAGGAGTGTGAACTGCCTAAGGCCGAAGCTGAACTGATGCTTTCTTTGCAAAAAAAGATAGCGGGTAAAGAGAAGGTGCCGCCACTTCACAAAGAGCGTACCCAATCTCCACGCCGTCCAGCCACGAACTATTCGCCACAAAAACGACCTCGCTAGACGATCACTCCATTCACAGGGTGTTAATGCTTAATTGACGCCCTGAAAATATCTTAATAACAATCGTAACACTCTCTTACTCTTTCCAGTTAGCCGACTGTATGCAGTCTGGTATCCTATCATGCGTCCGAATGTGAAGTTTTGTGTCAGTATGTACTACTTTATGGGTAGTTATTTCAGTTGAAGAACAGTAATTTATTGTTTATTACTAAGTTTCGTGAAGCCGATTTAAACATTACACTTTCACGCATAAGTAGCTATGGTAAGATGAACGCCCAGTCGAACCAGTGTTTAATTGAATGTTAGAAGTTACAAATTTAACCGCGATTCGAGATGAGCGTGTACTGTTCGAAAATTTATCATTTTCGTTACAAAGCGGGGATCTCGTTCAGATTGAAGGTCGCAACGGGACCGGTAAAACCACCCTAATGCGTATCGTTGCGGGATTGGGAGATAAAGAGGAAGGGCACATCAAATGGAATGGTGAGTCTATCCAGTCCAATCGTGAAGACTTCCACCAATCACTATTGTTTCTTGGTCACCAAACTGGCGTAAAGCGCGACCTTACTGCGTTTGAGAACCTTAGATTTTATCAATCGATACACGCACCTCTCACTTCGGACCAACAGATTTTTACAGCGCTAACGCAAGTTGGACTTGCTGGCCGTGAAGACGTGCCTGTAGCCCAGCTTTCCGCTGGTCAGCAGCGCCGTGTGGCGTTAGCAAGATTGTGGTTAAGCGAGCAAATGTTGTGGATCCTTGATGAGCCACTGACTGCGATTGATAAGCAAGGGGTAAAAGTACTGGAAAACTTGTTCTTGGAGCATGCAAACAACGGTGGGATTGTGTTACTCACCACGCACCAAGACATGTTCAGTGACAACCCGAAACTTAAAAAGATTACCTTGGGAGCTTGATCGATGATGTTGTCTTCCATGATGAAAATTGTTCGCCGTGAACTGCTGATTGCATTTCGTCGTCAAGCGGATATTTTCAACCCACTTTGGTTTTTTATCATAGTGATTACGCTATTTCCGCTGAGTATTGGTCCCGAGCCCAATCTATTAGCGCGAATTTCAGCAGGAATTGTTTGGGTAGCCGCGCTGCTGTCAGCGTTGTTGTCTCTCGAGCGACTGTTTAAAGATGACTTTCAGGATGGCTCTTTGGAGCAGATGATGTTAATGCCAATTCCACTTCAGTTAGTGGTGATGGCAAAGATCATTGCACATTGGCTGCTGACGGGATTGCCTTTGATCATCATCAGTCCGCTTTTGGCCATTTTGCTGTCCCTTGACAGTAACACGTGGATTGCTGTGGTCCTGACCTTGTTGGTGGGGACGCCAACACTGAGTTTTATTGGAGCTATTGGGGTCGCTTTGACTGTAGGGTTACAAAAAGGTGGGGTATTACTCAGTCTACTGGTACTTCCGCTTTACATCCCAATTCTAATATTTGCTACGTCGGCGATTGATGCTGCTTCCTTGGGGGTTGCGTATAATGGTCAGCTAGCTTTGCTCGCCGCTATGCTGGTGGGCGCAATGACGTTGACTCCGTTCGCTATCAGCGCAGCCTTGAGAGTCAGCGTCAACTAAAATAATAACGCTAATATCATTGCATAGAGCGAATGCAAGCGCCTAAAGCAATGGGAAAAATGTCGTCAAAGAGTGAGAAACACTATGTGGAAATGGCTTCATCCTTACGCCAAACCCGAAACCACTTATCAGCTGTGTGGCAAATTGCTTCCATGGTTTGCCACGATCGCACTGCTGTGCTTGTCAATCGGTACTGTATGGGGGCTTGCTTACGCGCCCGCCGATTATCAGCAGGGTGACAGCTTTAGGATCATCTACATACACGTGCCGTCGGCTATTTGGTCTATGGGTGTGTATATGTCGATGGCGATTGCTGCTTTCATAGGCCTAGTATGGCAGTTGAAGCTCTCTAGCATGGCGGCGCTTGCTATGGCGCCGATTGGTGCGGTGTTTACCTTTATTGCGCTTCTCACTGGCGCGGTATGGGGTAAACCAATGTGGGGCGCATGGTGGGTATGGGATGCACGCCTAACCTCTGAGCTTATCTTATTGTTTTTATACCTTGGCGTTATTGCTCTTTACCACGCGTTCGATGATCAAAAAACCGCGGCGAAAGCGGCGGGCATTCTAGCAATTGTTGGCGTGGTTAACTTGCCGATCATTCACTTCTCAGTGGAGTGGTGGAATACCTTACACCAAGGTGCCACCATCACTAAGTTTGCCAAGCCATCGATATCTAGCGATATGTTATGGCCGTTGTTGTTAAATATTTTTGGCTTTGCGTTTTTCTTCGGTGCACTGACTATGATCCGTCTGCGTAACGAAATCATCAGTAAAGAGGGCCACAGACCATGGGTGGTTGCCTTAGCTGCGCAATCGAATCAGAAGGGGTAAATCACCATGCATTTTGAATCCTTGAGTGACTTTTTTGCCATGGGCGGCTACGCAGGATATGTGTGGAGTGCCTTCGGTATTACTTTCTTAGCTATGTTGATTCTTTGGGTGACGAGCGTGTCACGCGGGAAAAAATTGCTCAAAGAAGTTCAAGCCAAAGTCGATAGGCAAGCGCGCATCGATGCGGCAAAAAATATGGAGAACACACTATGACCCCAAGACGTAAGAAAAGGCTTGGCATTATTTTAGCCATTTTCGTTGGCATCAGTGCAACGGTTGGGTTGATTCTCTATGCGTTAAACCAAAACATGGATTTGTTCTACACACCGACGGAGTTGGTGAACGGTAAAGACAATGGCGTGAAGCCTGAAATCGGCCAGCGCCTTAGAATTGGCGGTATGGTGGTGGAAGGTTCAGTTAGTCGTGATTCTGAATCACTGCGCGTGAGCTTTGACTTGGCCGATGTTGGCCCGAAAGTTACTGTTGTTTACGATGGCATTCTTCCGGACTTATTCCGCGAAGGGCAGGGTATTGTTGCACAGGGCGTACTGGTTGAACCGACAAAAATCGAGGCTTTCGAGGTTCTTGCTAAACACGACGAAGAATACATGCCACCTGAAATTGCTGAGGCGATGAAAAAAAACCACGCGCCGCTCCAGTACTCTGAAGAACAAAAACAAGGAAGCGGTCTATGATTGCTGAAATCGGCCACTTTGCGCTGATACTCTCGCTCAGTTTGTCTGTGCTATTGAGTATCTTGCCGCTGTTTGGTGCCTCTCGAAACAATACTATGCTGATGAATACCGCAAGACCTTTGTCTTGGGGTATGTTCATCATGCTACTTATTTCATTCCTTATCTTGGAATGGGCGTTCTACGTCAATGATTTCACATTGCAATACGTGGCGAATAACTCGAATACCCAGTTACCTTGGTATTATCGCCTAACCGCAGTTTGGGGCGCACACGAAGGTTCATTGCTGCTATGGGTATTAATCCAAGCTGCATGGACGGTAGCTGTAGCGACATTTAGCCGTGGTATGCCACAAGAATCTGTCGCCCGTGTACTTGCTGTGATGGGTATGATTACAGTCGGTTTCCTACTATTCATTATTGTTACCTCTAACCCATTCCTAAGAACGTTGCCTTTCTTCCCTGTCGATGGCCGTGACCTCAACCCGTTATTGCAAGATCCGGGATTGATCATCCACCCACCAATGCTCTACATGGGTTATGTAGGGTTCTCTGTCGCGTTCTCGTTTGCTATTGCCTCACTTATGTCAGGTCGTCTTGATACGGCGTGGGCGCGTTGGTCTCGTCCTTGGACGACAGCGGCATGGGTATTCCTAACTATGGGTATCGCGCTTGGCTCTTGGTGGGCGTATTACGAACTTGGCTGGGGTGGCTGGTGGTTCTGGGATCCAGTAGAAAATGCCTCGTTCATGCCTTGGCTTGCGGGTACGGCACTGATGCACTCGCTGGCAGTGACGGAAAAACGCGGCACCTTTAAAGCATGGACGGTATTGCTAGCGATCTCTGCGTTCTCTTTAAGTCTGTTAGGTACCTTCTTAGTTCGTTCCGGTATCTTAGTATCGGTTCACGCGTTCGCCTCTGATCCATCACGCGGCATGTTTATCCTTGGCTTCTTGGTATTTGTTATTGGTGGTTCGTTGTTGTTATTCGCCCTAAAAGGCGCCTCTGTGCGTGCACGTGGCAACTTCGATTTGCTATCGCGAGAAAACGCACTGCTTGGTAACAATGTGCTGTTGATGGCAGCGTTGGTTGTGGTACTTGTCGGTACATTGTTGCCACTAGTACACAAACAAATAGGCTTAGGCTCGGTATCTATCGGTGCGCCTTTCTTCGATATGTTGTTTGCATGGCTGATGATTCCATTCTCGTTTCTACTGGGTATCGGTCCACTGATCCGCTGGAAGCGTGACAAACTGTCGACACTTGCTAAACCTATGATCGTATCGGGCATCATCTCGGTGGCATTCTCTGTATTGATGATGGTTGTTCTAGCCGAGTACTTCACTGGCATGGCATTCCTTGGTTGGCTGATGGCATCTTGGATCATTACAATGCACGGCTTTGAGCTGTACGAGCGTGCAACTCATCGCCATTCGTTTGCGGAAGGTGTCAAGAAGCTACCGCGCAGTCACTGGGCTATGATCCTTGGTCACTTGGGTCTAGCAGTCAGCATTATTGGTATTGCTATGGTGCAGATCTACAGCATCGAACGCGATGTTCGTTTGGCTCCGGGTGAGACCTACCAAGTTTACGATTACAGCTTCTACTTCCAAGGTGTACGTGATAAAGATGGCCCTAACTACGATGGTTACATTGCTGACTTTGAAATCACCAAAGATGGTAAGTACATCAACACATTGCACGCAGAAAAACGTTTCTATCGCACGGCGAAGTCGATGATGACGGAAGCGGCGATCGACCGCGGCGTCACTCGCGACCTTTACATCGCAATGGGCGAGCGTCTGGATGACGGTAAGTCATGGGCAGTACGCATCTACCATAAACCATTCGTACGTTGGATTTGGTTTGGTGCCATCATGATGTCAATTGGTGGTGCGCTGGCAATCAGCGACAAACGTTATCGTTTTAGAAAAACTGATAAAACGCAGGGAGAGGCATAATGAATAAGAAGATTTTGTTTATTCCGTTAGTCGCCTTTCTAATCTTAGTCGCGGTGTTTGCCGTGCAGTTAGGTCGTAACCAAGCGGGTGACGATCCTACTAAACTAGAATCGGTGTTAATTGGCAAACAGGTACCCCAGTTTCGTCTGGAAGATTTGGCGGAACCTGGCAAGCTGTATGACCAAGCGGTATTCACAGGTGAGCCTCTACTTCTTAATGTATGGGCGACTTGGTGTCCAACCTGTTATGCCGAGCACCAATATCTCAATGAGCTGGCTGCAAATGGTGTGAAAATCATAGGCCTTAACTACAAAGACCAGCGTAATAAAGCGACTCAGTGGCTAAACGAGCTTGGTAACCCATACCTAATCAGCCTCTTCGATGGTGACGGTATGCTTGGACTGGATCTTGGCGTATACGGAGCGCCTGAGACGTTTCTTATCGATGCGAATGGTGTCATTCGCTATCGCCATGTCGGTGATGTTAACTTGCAAAACTGGAGTGAAAAACTTCAGCCGTTGTATCAGCAGATGTTAGAGGAGGCGAAGCAATGAAAAAGTGGATAGTTGCACTGGCTTCAAGCTTAGCCTTGGCATTTGCGGTAAATGCAACCATCGAGATCCATGAGTTTGATTCCCTAGAGCAGGAGAATCAGTTTAAGGAGCTGAGTCATACATTGCGTTGCCCTAAGTGTCAAAACAACACGATTGGTGACTCAAACGCTGAACTCGCGCAAGATTTGCGTCAGAAAGTGTATGAGATGACGAAAGAGGGCAAATCGAAGCAAGAAATCGTTGATTACATGATTGCTCGTTACGGCAACTTCGTAACCTACAACCCGCCATTAACGCTCGCAACGTCGACTCTTTGGCTGGGGCCGCTGTTTGTTATCGTGCTTGGCTTTGGATTAATTGTGGTACGAAGCCGCAACAATCGCATTCAGAAAGCCCAGAAAAGTGAGCAGTGGAGTGATGACAAAGAGGCCAAATTAAAGGCTTTACTCGATGACAAAGAGACTGGAGATAAGCAGTAATGACACTATTTTGGATATCAACAGTCGTTCTTGTCGTCGTTGCTATTGTACTGTTGGCTCTGACGCTAAACAGCAAGAAAGCGAATAATGATGAACAACTTCGTGACGAGCTAAACAAGGCTTTCTATAAAGATCGCCTTACTGAGCTAGAAGAAGAAACAAATGAAGGCTTGGTTGAAAACCAACAAGACCTGATTGACGATCTTAAGCAATCACTTCTTGATGACATTCCAAATCAAGCGGAGACAAAGAAAACGTCTTTATCGCCAATGACGATTCTTGTGCCTTCAGTGGTACTGGTTGTCGTGATGACTTACGGGCTGTACATGCATTTCGGTGGCGCTGGTAAAGTTCAACAATGGCAAGAGGTGTCTGGTCGTTTGCCAGAGCTTTCTAAGCGCCTGATGGGCGAGTCTGCCGAGCCAATGACAGAAGACGAAATGCAAGACTTAACATTAGCGCTTCGTACTCGTTTGCATTATCAACCCGATGATTCAACAGGTTGGCTGTTACTTGGTCGTATTGCACTGGCTAACCGCGACGTGACAACAGCGACAGATGCGATGGAAAAGGCCTACCGTCTTGAGCCAAATGATTCAGATGTGAAGCTGGGTTATGCGCAAGCCTTGATGATGTCACAAGACGAGCTAGAGCAGAATCAAGCTCGAGGTCTTCTGAACAGTCTACTGAAAGAAGAGTACGTTGATTTACGCGTACTTTCACTTCTCGCGTTTGATGCTTTCGAGCGTCAAGACTACCCAGCAGCCGTTCGTTACTGGTCTGTTATGCAGCGCATGATTGGCCCTGACGATAGCCGCTATGAAATGTTGACTCGCAGTATTGAAAATGCCCAAGCCAAAATGGGTGAGCCAATTGTTGAAGGTAAGTCTGTGGCTGTGACGATTACTGTGTCACCACAAGCGAGCTTTCCTCAAGATGCTGCGCTGATTGTGTCTGTGCACCCGGCAGATGGCTCTCCAATGCCAGTAGCCGCTGCTCGATACCCTTTAGGAACATTCCCACGCACTGTCGTCCTGGATGACAACAACAGCATGATGCAGGGTCGTAAGTTATCCAGCCTTGATGGTTTGATTGTTAGAGCCCGAATAGACAGTGATGGTAATGTCGCAACACGCGATGGTGATTGGTTTGGTGAGAGCCAGCCAGCGGCCCTTGGTGATACTGTTGATCTTGTTATCGACCAACAATACTGATGAACGATATATGGCATGCGATTAAATAAAATATGTCCAACTTGTTGCTTTAGCTAGCTTGGAAGTTCGCATGCCGCTATACTCATCCATAGTGGTTATTAATACAATCTGACGTTAATTACTTACTTATCAAGTAAATAGAACAATAGTTAACATATTAGACGCAGATTGTACCGGCTTATGGATGAGGTTATGCAATCAGCAATAACCGGCAAAAAGTGGTCGCTTTTTGCCGTTTTTGTATCTAGCGTATTTCTATTTGGCTGCTCTTCAGCACCAAAAGACGAGCAGGTTCCTTCTGCTCAGGAGTCAACGACTACTCCCATCGCGTCCCAGCCTGTCGGCGCATCGGTAGAGAGTACTGTTACGGCAAACAACGCTGTGAACGAAACCAGTTTGGACGACTCTCAAAACAGTGTCGACCTTAGTAGCGAAGCGCCGGTTGGTACCGACGTCTATGACCCGTTTGAGGGTTTCAACCGCGCGATGTTTACCTTCAATTATGACTACCTAGACCCTTATTTTGTTAGGCCTGTGTCTCTTGCATATGTGAATTATACGCCTGTGCCAGTGCGCTCAGGTGTCAGTAACTTTCTCGCTAACTTAGATGAACCGTTTAGTGTCGTGAATAACGTAGTGATGGGCAATGGTTCTAAAGCACTCGATCATTTCAATCGTTTTTGGATTAACAGTACGCTTGGTTTGTTAGGCTTTATTGATATCGCCTCTGCAGCCGGTATCGAAAAGCACGGTAAGAAAGAGTTTGGTGATGCCATTGGACACTATGGTGTCGGTACCGGCCCTTATTTCATGGTACCCGGTTATGGGCCAATTACCTTGCGTGAAGGTGCAGACGTCGTCGATGGTCTTTATCCACCGATTTCGTTCCTCAATTTCTGGGCTAGCCTAGGCAAATGGGCATTAGAGGGTATGGAGAAACGAGCACTTGTTGTGCCTCAGGAGGCCACGTTGGAACGCTCACCAGATCCATATGCACTAACACGTGATATCTATATTCAACGCCAGAACTACAATGCTGAAGTGGTAAACGATGAAGTTGATGAAGAGCAAGAAGCTTACATTGATGATTACTTGGATAGTTTTGATGAGTAGCTCTAAGTTGCAATGACAATGAACCTAGATATAAAAACGTCACTCAAATGAGTGACGTTTTTTGTTAGAAATATTTCAGACCGTCCCCGTCATCTTCACGCAAGTGACGATCTCAGCAAGCGCGTGACTAACTAACATTAATTGATAGGTTTACTCATCAATTAGATTTTCAGTGCGCTGTATGCGATCCCCTTTTTCAAGGGATGACGATTTTTCTAGTAGTCTCTGCTATCAAGTCAGAAGATTAGAAGCGGTAGTTTGCTTGAATACCTGCAATCCATACATCACCGGATATTTCGCCAACAAAGGTACCAAAGGCTTCAACTTTTTCGTCAAGCTCATCTCTTGGCTCTATAATAGAAGCATCACGCGCCATGATATAAGTTAGACCGCCATCGAGCGTAAATTGCTTAGAAAAGGCGTAAGTTAGACCAGCACTTAGCCATGTACGATCAGTCTCCGGTATGGTCGTAGTGCGGTATTTATCATCTACAGCAGACATGTCGTATGCGATACCGCCGCGTAGTGTTAGTTCTTTGTTTAGCTGATAGGTAGTACCAAGTGCTAAGCGGTAACTGTCCTTCCAGTTTTCCGTTTTGATTGGTGACACCTGACCATCAACAAATTCAGCTTCTAGTTTGTCAAAGCTGCTCCACTGTGTCCAGTTGATGCTAGCGTGCATTGCCCATTGTTGAGTCAATTGGTGGAATGACGAAAGTTCTGCCGTTGCAGGAAGAGCAACGCTTAGCTTGCCATCTTTTTTACCTGCGAAGCCAAAACCAATGCCTTCACCGTGACCTTCGAAATCCATCATAACTTCAGATTTATATGCGAAGCCTAGGCGGTGGTCGGGATTAATTTGCCAAGCTGCACCTAGTACATAGCCCCATGAAGAGTCGGTACCTTCTACGTACTTAAGGTAATCGCCTTTGCTGACATTGATGCCACTTGGAAGTGGTGTAGAGAATGGTGCTGTTGCTCCAATTTTACCTTCGCCAGTAACAAACCGAATGCCACCGCCAACGCTAAAAGCATCATTGATTTGATAACCAACGCTAGCCACGGCTTCCACGGTCATGATCTTCGCTTCATTACCATATTGAGTTGCTTTGAAGTCATTACCTAGATTAGTTTCCATACCATAATTTGATCCAAGCGCTAAACCAGTAAACCACTTGTCATTAAATTGATGTGATACATACAGATTAGGTACTGGTGCGCTGTTAGCGATGTCTTTCGCTTCCGTGTACCCAAGTGTATTTGAAGTACCTTTCACATCAATATTTGGTTCAACGTACAGCACACCACCGGAGATTTGTGTGCCTTCTAGGTAGGTCAGCATCGCTGGGTTACGCCACTGTGCGCCAGCATTATCCGCCATCGCCGCTTCACCGGCATACGCGCGGCCAAGACCAGTGGCAGAGTATTCAGCAAGTTGGAAGCCTGCGGCAGACGCAGTTGTAGACGTTAGCGTTCCCAATACCACTGCAATAGCAAGGGGAGAGTATTTGGTATTTATCATTATTGTTCGCTCAAATTTATTGCGTTTAGATCGAAGATTCTATTTTTAGAGTAAAGACTTTAAAACTAATTTGTGACTAAAAGTGCATTTTTAAGATTATCTATCGGTAGGTGATATTTTACAGGTGAATATTCTGGTTGTTATCGAGATGTTGTAAAATTTGAGCGTACAACTGTAAGGAGGGAAGGGGTGTTATATATGCAGAAAAGCAAAAAGGGCCGATATATCGACCCTTTTAAGATATTTGAGGCTAGTGCTTAGAAGCTGTAGCTGTATTGGATACCAGCTAGGATCGCGTTTGCGTGTGTTGTTGCTGTTAACTGTGTAATAGTCGGCACTAGAGTTTCTTTAACATCAACGTCTGCGCCCATCAAGTAAGTGAAACCAAAATCAATTACATGGTGTTTGTTAAAGTTATAGCCAAAACCAGCAGAGAACCACTGACGATCAGAATCAGGTACTGAGATTGACGTTAGTTGGTCTTGTGCTGCAGTGTCATACATGTAGCCTGCACGAAGAGTCCACGAGTCGTTTAGATAGTATGTACCACCGATAGCTGCATGGTAGCCGTCTTGCCAGTTATAATTCTTGATTGGCACACCGCCGTCTGTTTCTAGCGTATCGAATACACTCCATCCAATCCACTGAAGGCTGTAGTGAACAGCAAACTTAGTGTCTTCAATGCGGTGGTAGCCAGAGAACTCAGCCATGCTTGGAAGAGCAAGTTTTAGCTTTTGACCGTCGATTAAGTTGGTGCCAGTTGGCGCATACAGCATATCGCCAGAAGCTTTGATCTCAGGGCTGTAGTGATAGGCGAAACCAAATCGATTGTTTTCGTTGTATTCAAATACTGTACCTAAGTTGAAGCCAACTCCAATGCCATCAGCTTCGATATCAAGAGCATTAACACCAGGTGCAGCGCTTCTAATCAACTTGCCGCTTCCTTGAACGATATCGACGCCACCTCCGATACTCCACTGATCATTAACGCGGTAAGCCGCATTTAGTGTGTAGTTAATGCTACTGATTTCAGTTGTACCACCGAAGATAGTTGCATTTGGGACACCGGGGATTAGAGCTGTACCTGAACCAAAACTATCTTCGAAGTTGTTGTTTGTGCCAAAGTTAGAGTAAATACCAGCACCCAAAGCCCACTTGTCGTTTAGGCGGTGGATATAATAGATATTTGGTACTGGAGTTCCACTGGAGTTGTTTGCGTTTGGAACTGAGACAGGGTAGCCAGCTGCACCTGAACCAGTAGGGTCATAGGAAATATCTTTAACATCAATGCTAGTCTTGATGTAGTTTACGCCACCAGAAAACTGGTGCGAATCAAATAGTGTCATTGCTGCCGCGTTACGTGCCATAACAGATGCGTTATCGGCAATAACCGCATCACCTGCAAATGCGCGGCCTAGACCGGTTGCGGATTGTGCGTTGAGCTGGAAACCAGCGGCTGCTGCTTGTTGAGAGGCGAACGTGAGTGACGAGACTGCCACTGCTAATAGTGTTTTTTTATACAGACGCGAAGTAGTCATTTAGTATACATCCTTTGTTGTAATCGCCTCTTATGGGCGTTAGTGTAAATTGAGTTAAAACTCAATTCGGGGCTGATCCTAATCGGTAGTATAGACATTAGAAATCAGACCAGTAATCAAAATGACGCAAAAAGTATATAAATGACGACTAATTGGCAGTAAAAGCATCGAATATGTCGATATTTAGAGCTTGTGCTCTAAATTTGGGTGGTGATACAAAAAAAGGCCTACCCCAAAAAATAAGCCTTCTTAATTCTGTGTTTCTAAGCTGGGTTCATCACTTTTTTGATGTTTTCGCCGATTTTCGCTAAATCTTCACCTTCTTCTCCGACAAGGATAAAGCTGCTGCTCCCCATTGGTTTAACCACGCCTGACATGCCATCTTTATCGAAGTTTTCGACTTGGTCAGTGGCAATACCTGTAAGAAACATAGTGACTTTGCCTTTCTCGCCTTCAAATACGATGTGCATCGCATTGGAATCACCAAACCCACAGTGATTTATGTAAAACACGTGGTATGGAAACGTTTGTCCTAGTTGGTAGGCAAACGGCAATAACTTGGCATTGATCTGTTCTTTCGAGGGATTTTCATCCAAAGAGTCAATAAAGCTTTTCTCAGCGTTGAAATGCGCCATGGCCATTTCTGGAAGCGTTGCTTGCGCGTTAGACACGACAATGTTACCCCAGTTAACCTGACCAAAGAGTAAACCAAACGCAAACGCTACAGAGGCCGCCAATGACAGCGCTCTTTTACTAAAACTCACCTTGACCACATTATTTTCTGAAGGCTGGTTAAACAAAATACGATCAGCAAGATCGTCAGGTACGTCAACTTTCAATGCCTGTTCGATACGTGCATCTAGGCCTAGAATGTCATCTAGGTATTTGGCGTTAGCCTCACTGTTTTTGGTCGCCTCCAACAGCTCCGGATCTCTTGACTTAGGATCGGACATAACACGACGACGGAATTCTAACTCATCCATTTTGTTGCCCCCTATGCGCATCCTCAGACTCAAGCATCTCTTTAAGCTGGTTTCGAGCTCTAAATAATCGAGTCATAACGGTATTCTTATTTAAGTCGAGTATGTTGCCAATTTCCTCACCACTAAAGCCACCGACGACTTGGAGGAAAAGTGGTTCGCGATACTCAACATCGAGTTTCATGATTTGTGCTTGAAGCCACTCTTGTTGGTGGTGCGGGTCATCAGAAACTTTGGCATCATTACCGTAGTCATCAATATCGACCAGATCGAATTGCTTACGCTCGAAACGCCTTGCATTCTCTCTGCGCAGAATAGTAATCAGCCACGACTTTGCTGCCTTTTCATCTTGCAAGCTGTCTAACGACTTCCAAGCTCGAAGGCAAGTTTCTTGAACCAAATCCTCCGCGATAGGCTTGTCTTTGCAGAGCCAATACGCGTATCGGAAAAGGTCGCGATGATAAGCACGCACCAGTGCTTCGTATTTTCTTTGTTTGTCCATATCCGAGTTGACCGGACGTTTGGATAATTTCTTTCCGAAATTTTTAATTAATGACACAGGAGCCCCCGTTTTCGCTCTGTGAACCGTGTTTTTGTCCTTTGGTGTCAGTAAAGTCACACAAAATTGATCTAGTTCAAAATTCGGACCTGTGGAGAAGTTATATTAGACCCTGTCATCTCGTTGGTCTTTCGGGACTAACATGTTGAGCAAGATGACACTTCCTTTTGAAGGCTGACTTTACTTTCTCCTAATCAGGAAACTGATTATTTTCAATTGGCGCAAGTTAATTGCTTTAGAGATTCCAACCACACAAATTATCTGTGTGGTTTTTTTTTGCCTGAAATCCTGCTGGTATCTTCTTGTTTTCTTTCACCATATTGTTGCCGACTTTGCGCAATTCTCATATTCCATTTTGGTCGACCCTATCACGTTATTCAATAAAACCGCTGATATTCGTCAAACGATTGTTTTAAATTCTTAACAACCTCGTTACAATGTGTGTGGTCAGACCTCTTTAGGAAGGAGAAACTATGAGCAGTAAGGACGTGGGGAAAATCGATCTCACCACTCGAAACGGTGAGCGAATTGCTGTTGTGGCGGGGCTTCGTACCCCTTTTGCCCGCCAAAGTACCGAATTTAGTCAAGTACCAGCAGTAGACTTAGGAAAAATGGTTGTGGCCGAGATGATGGCACGCACCAATATCGATCCTAAGTTGATCGACCAAGTGGTATTTGGTCAAGTAGTGCAAATGCCAGAAGCGCCAAATATTGCTCGTGAAATCGTGCTTGGCACTGGAATGGACATTAATACTGATGCTTACAGTGTGACGCGCGCTTGTGCGACCAGCTTCCAGGCTGCGGCTAACGTTTGCGAAAGCATTATGGCTGGCACTATCGATGCGGGTATCGCTGGTGGTGCAGATTCTTCTTCAGTATTGCCAATTGGCGTCTCGAAAAAGCTTGCTGCAAATCTACTCGCTCTAAGTAAAACAAAAACGGTAGGTCAAAAGCTTAACATTCTTAAAAAGCTGTCGTTCAAAGATTTGATGCCAGTACCCCCTGCCGTCGCAGAGTACTCGACAGGTCTTTCTATGGGGCAAACCGCCGAGCAAATGGCAAAATCACATGGGATTACTCGTTTAGAGCAAGATGAGCTTGCTCACCGATCTCACACCCTTGCTTCTCAAGCATGGAAAGAGGGCAAAGTGCGCGACGAAGTGATGTCCGCATTCCCTGAGCCTTACAAAAAGAGCTTGGATGAAGACAACAACATTCGTCATGACTCCGAACTTTCAAGCTACAGCAAACTGCGTCCTGCCTTTGATAGACAATACGGCAGCGTTACCGCAGCAAACAGTACGCCGTTAACCGATGGCGCAGCAGCAATTATGTTGATGCGCGAAGGGCGAGCGAAAGAGCTAGGACTAGAAATCAAGGGTTACATTCGCTCTTACGCCTTCTCAGCGATTGGCGTTCGTGAAGATATGTTGATGGGGCCTTCTTATGCGACTCCGATGGCGCTAGATCGCGCGGGTATTTCTCTGTCCGACCTAACGCTGATTGATATGCACGAAGCCTTTGCGGCGCAAGCACTCTCCAATGTGAAGATGTTTGCCAGCGACAAGTTCGCTCAAGAAAAACTGGGTCGTTCTCAAGCGATCGGTGAAATTGACATGGATAAATTCAACGTACTAGGTGGCTCGCTGGCTTATGGTCACCCTTTCGCAGCCACTGGTGCACGAATGATTACGCAAACGTTGAATGAGCTGAAGCGACGTGGAGGAGGGTTTGCCCTTAACACAGCGTGTGCAGCAGGTGGCTTGGGTGCAGCAATGGTTCTGGAGGTAGAATAATGAGTGAACAAAAGGCCTTTCATCTTTCAGTAGATGAGCAGAACATCGCATGGCTTGGTATTGATGTACCGGGCGAAAAAATGAATACGTTACAAGCTGCGTTCGCCGAAGAAATGGCGCAGCTGTTTGAAGAATTAGAGCAGAAAAAATCTGAGTTAAAAGGACTGATTGTCCACTCGCTTAAACCGGATAACTTCATCGCTGGTGCCGATGTAAGAATGCTTGATGCTTGTACCTCCGCTGAAGAAGCTCAGTCTCTTGCTGCGAAAGGACAAGAGATGTTCCAGCAGCTTTCAGACTTGCCCTTCCCAGTTGTCTCGGCTATCCACGGCCCTTGTTTAGGTGGCGGCCTTGAGCTCGCGCTGGCGTGTGATTACCGAGTTTGTAGTGATGCTGGTATCACCAAGCTTGGTTTACCAGAAGTGCAACTTGGATTATTGCCCGGCTCTGGTGGTACGCAGCGCTTGCCACGATTGATTGGTTTGCTGCCGTCATTGGATCTCATCCTAACCGGCAAACAGCTTCGTGCTAAAAAGGCTAAAAAGCTTGGTGTGGTTGATGCGAGTGTACCTAAGACCATCCTGCTAGATGTTGCTAAACAGTTTTTGGACAAAGGTAAAAAGCGCAAAGCCAAAAAACTGAACAAGAAAGAAGTATTGATGGCTGGCACAGGGCTTGGCCGTAAAGTGATCTTTGATCAAGCGGCTAAGAAGACAAATGATAAAACGCGTGGCAATTACCCAGCAGCGGACGCGATTTTGGATGTGATTCGTTATGGCCTAGAAAAAGGCATGACGAAAGGGTTGGAGAACGAAGCTAAGCGTTTCGGTGAGCTCGTCATGACGTCAGAGTCAAAAGCGCTGCGCTCTATCTTCTTTGCAACCACGGAAATGAAGAAAGAATTTGGTAGCGATGCTGAACCAAACACCGTTAGCAACGCTGTGGTGCTTGGTGGTGGTCTGATGGGTGCAGGTATTACTCATGTCACCGTTAGCAAAGCGAAAGTACCAGTACGAATCAAAGATGTTTCTAACGATGGCATCGTTAATGCGCTGGGTTACAACTACAAACTTCTAGAGAAAAAGCGCAAACGTCGCATCATCTCTAAAGCCGACTTACAAGCGCAAATGCTACAAATGGCCGGTGGCACCGACTTTACCGGATTCGATAAAGCGGATGTGGTGGTTGAAGCGGTATTTGAAGATCTAGGTCTTAAGCAGCAGATGGTTAGCGATGTAGAAACCCATGCGAAGCCAACTACTATCTTCGCAACCAACACGTCTTCGATTCCAATCGCGCAGATTGCAGAAAAAGCGGAGCGCCCAGAAAACGTGGTGGGTCTGCATTACTTCAGCCCAGCAGATAAAATGCCCCTTGTGGAAGTTATTCCACATGAGACGACTTCAGAAGAGACCATCGCGACTATGGTTCAGTTTGCTAGAAAGCAAGGTAAGACACCGATTGTGGTGAAAGACCAAGCGGGTTTCTATGTAAACCGTATTCTTGCGCCATACATGAATGAGTCGGCGAATGTGCTGCTTGCGAATGAACCGATTGAGTCATTGGATAGAGCATTGTTGGACTTCGGCTTCCCGGTAGGCCCGATCACCCTGCTTGATGAAGTTGGGGTGGATATTGGCGCTAAGATCATGCCGATTTTGGTTAATGAACTGGGTGAGCGTTTCCAAGGTCCAGATGTCTTTGACAAGCTGCTGAATGACGGTCGCAAAGGTCGTAAGACGGGCAAAGGATTCTATACCTATAAAGGCAAAAAGAAGACCGTTGATAACTCAGTGTATAGCGTTTTGGGTCTTAAGCCTGAAGCGAGCATGTCAGAAAAAGAGATCGCAATTCGCTGTGTGCTACCAATGCTTAATGAGGCGGTACGCTGTCTAGATGAAGGCATTATTCGCAGTCCACGTGATGGTGATATCGGTGCCATCTTTGGTATCGGCTTCCCGCCATTCTTGGGTGGTCCATTCCGCTATATGGACTCACTAGGCATCAAGAAGGTGGTAGAACTGATGAATGAACACGCTCAAAAATACGGAGACCGTTTTGCTCCGTGTGATGGACTCGTTACTCGAGCGGGGCTTGAAGAGAGCTTTTATAAGTAATTTAGAACACTCATCTAGAAAACTTAGGGTATAGAAATATTCACCCCCTCGTAAGAGGGGGTGTTTTTTTATCCTAAATCGGTGTCTTTTGGTCTTAGTTGAAACTCTTCTATTGAGCCAATTTCTAGTCCCAAATCAAGCTTGTCTGCATCAACATGAGCCTTTCCTTGGCTATGCATGATCAGGCGGTTCGCTGTGCGCGGCTTCAGCTCGTTAACGACGAAGCGAATCATATCGGCGCGTGTCAATGACTTCAGCTCCTCAAGAACCTTCTCACGCTGGTTAAAGCTGGTGTCTTTGTTGCCGATGGCAATCCACAATCGCTGAGCACGACCACGTAACGTGGTATCCGGAGCCGAAATTTGATTCCAGAGTCCTTTTTTACTGCTGTGCCATTGATAATCATTGAGCTCAAGTAGCACCATATAAACAGCGTTTAAGAACTCATCGATAGAGCGGATAAGGTCATTCGGCGCCGCTTTAGGCGATTGCACATAAAGCACTATACCCGGATGGCGATTGAGTGGCATGTTGCCAGTGCCTACCATATAACCCAGTTGCTGTTTGGTTCGGATTTCGTGGAAGAAGGTCGCCGACATCAAGTGATTAGCGAGTGAGTACAGTGCGATGCTACGTGGATTGATGTCCTCGCATTGGTAATAGACCACAATCGCGGAATCATCCTGATCGCAAAATACCTCTCTTTGAAAGCTACCATTTCGTCCAAGCATGACCAAAGGTCGCAAACTCTCTTCGTACTTTTGATTGTGAATACGAAGTGCATCTTTGAGCGTGGTGGCGATGTCATGCGCACCTTGCTTATGCCAATCGCCATACACAAACATATCAATATGAAGCTCAGTTAAGATGTCTTGTACAAAGCTAGGTAACTCGTCGACGGTAATGGTTTCTAGCGCATCAAGTAACACAGGGTTTGGTGGGTTATTTGGCTGTAAAATGCCAGTCATGGCATTGAACAGTTGCGAAATCGGGCGATCTTTCGCAGAGTTGCGCCAAGCTCTCATCAGCTGTGCTTTAATGCTTTCAAAACGATCTGGATTGAAATCGCGTGATGCGAAGCGCTTGAGGATCATCTCCAGTAGCTGAGGTTGCTTTTTACTGAAGCCAGAAATCGACAAGGTAACCCCACCTTGGTGGGCATACATGTCGTAGCTCAGGCCTGCCACTTCTGCGGGATACGTTTCTTCAGAGAGCGAGTCGAGGAACATTTCCACACACAGTCGCGTCATAACGATATTACGAGCGGAAGCGACCGAATGGGGGCTATCAATAGCGATAAACACCACTCCTTTCGGGACTTTAAATTGACTGTCTTGAAGGTGCCACAAGCGAAAGCCTTCCAAGTCTTCAATCAACTGCGGGTGTTCTTGTTCGCTTTCCAGCGGATAGGTGGACAAGTCGTAGTTGATGAAAGGGTTTTTCTCCGGTAAGCAGAAAGCTTCTTCACCGTCAGCTAAAGGCTGATTGAAAAACGCCAATTCTTCATCTGTAAATTCCGTGACAGAATAAGGTGTAAAATACCACTTGGCCTGTTTATCGTAGTATTGCTCTTTGGCGACTAGGGTCGCTTTGAGGTTTCGGGTCGTCAGGAACTGGGCATATTCAAGTAGCATAGCTTCGTCATAGCCGGCCATTTTGTAATCGCCATAAATGACATCTTCCTGTGGGTAGTGCTGCATGTTCATTACTAGGTGACTGACCATGTCCATCTGTCTGGCTGGCTCTTGAAATTGGAAAGCTGACTCCATGACGGCACGCTTTTCCAAATAACGCCATTCTTGCATACCGTGAGTTTTAATGAGCTCAAGATATTGAAAGACAGCTTGAATCATCTCATTGACGTGTTCAAGGCCGGTTGGAGTGAGTGTCATGCTGACACTGAACTCGCGGTAGTTACTTCCAGACGCACCGCCACCGGCTGACAGGGACGTAATCCAGCCTCGCTCTTTGAGATGCAGCATTAGACTGCCTTGTCCTTCGTAGCCAAGTAGGTTGGCGAAGTATGACAACGGCTTTTGGTGATAGTGCTGCTGGGTCGCTGGAAGCGGAAACGCAAGGATTAACTTACGTAGCTCTTTGATTGGTTCAACGCGCACCATGACTTGTGTGTTGTCTTCCGTAGCAAAAGGGACATCTATCGATTTGCTGATGCGTTGGTTATTGACGATGTCAGCAAACTTGTCCGTTGCCCACTGTTCTAATTCGTCCAGTTCATGGGGGCCGATCATAGCCAGTGTCATGATATCAGAGGAGTATTGCTGCTGGTGGAAGCGAAGGATTTCGCCTCGAATACTCTCTCCATTGCGATCACTTAGGGTTTCGACATTGCCGACAGAAAACTTGGCGAATGGGTGCGCTTGGTTAATCGTTTCTTTTTGAACCTGATATAACCTGCGGCCGTCTTCATTAAGCTTGAGTTTGTACTCTGAGTCTACGGCTTGGCGCTCCTTATCGAGCGCTTCTTCGTTAAATAGCGGGGCACTGAAAAACTGGCTGAAACGGTCGAGGCCTTTCTCAAACGCATTTGGATAGATATCAAAGAAATAGCAGGTATGTTCAGTACCAGTCCACGCATTATTGCTGCCGCCGTGCTGACTAATAAAGGACTGAAATTCTCCAACCTTAGGGTATTTTTCTGTACCCAAGAACAACATATGTTCAAGGTAATGGGCAAGACCTTCACGGTCGTCTGGATCGTCAAAATGGCCGACGTTCACTGCAAGTGCAGCGGCGGACTTTTGGGCGTGCTCGTCTTTGACGAGCAGGACGCGTAACTCATTACTTAGAGTGAGGTAGCGATATGAGCGATTATCATTTGGACTTATATGCACGTATCTTCTCCGGATTAAGCGGTGGCTTGGGACAGCTTAACCAAGCGTCTGGCGACAAAAGCGATGTCTCACAATTGGTACTAACAAGGACAACCAACAACTATTTACAAACTTTAAATGGAGACAGACAAAAACTAACTTACAATATTTTTTGAGTATCAACCTTTAAATTGTTAAGAAAGTCGAAGCCTTTAGCAAGTGAATTGATATAATTAATTTTTTTAAATAAGTATATACCCTAGTTATCAGAATATGCAGGCAATTGCGACAGATAGCGCAGGGTTTAAGCGCTAGAGATGATTGCCTTGGGCAATCATTGAATAGGCGGGTGTTAATATGAAAGTGTTTATTATGCGTCATGGCGAAGCCGTCCATTACGCACCAACGGATGAGCAACGTGCCCTAACAGAGCATGGCAAAGAAAACTCGATTATCGTTGCCAGAGCATGCAAGCAGCAAGGGTATGAGCGTTTTGATAAGGTACTGGTGAGCCCTTATTTAAGAGCGCAGCAGACGTGGGCTGCGATCAGCCAAGAGTTCAGCAGTGATGACGTCGTCACCTCTGATGATATTACGCCTTACGGGCAGGCCGAGGATGTGGTGGAGTATGTCTCTGCGATTGCTGATATTGAAAGCCTAGAATCAATCTTACTCGTTTCTCACTTACCTTTGGTTGGCTACCTAACGGCAGAGTTTGTTGGCGATATCAGTGCGCCAATGTTCCCGACTTCTGGCTTGGTGTGCATCGAATAC
Source organism: Vibrio sp. CB1-5 (assembly GCF_059412285.1). Classification (NCBI taxonomy): domain Bacteria; kingdom Pseudomonadati; phylum Pseudomonadota; class Gammaproteobacteria; order Vibrionales; family Vibrionaceae; genus Vibrio; species Vibrio sp. CB1-5. The sequence continues at coordinate 70,346 of NZ_JBJHPB010000020.1, forward strand.
GATGTTCAGAGAAGGCAGGGTGAAGTGCTTTGGCACATTCACCCTTAGTAAAAAGCTAAAGAACTGAAGAAAGGCTTACTTCTCAGGAATAGAGAGTAGAACCAACAGTGCGCCATCGCCGCCAAACTCAAGCGGCGCTTGGTGGAACGCCATCACATCAGGATGTTGAGCCAGCCACAATGGTGCTTTTTGCTTTAGAATGTGTTTGCCAATGCCATGCATGACACATGCACAGTGCACCTTTTCTCTTATGCAGTGGGCGATCATCGCGCCCAACTCTCGCTTGGCTTCTTGCTGAGTCATCCCATGCATGTCTAAAAACACATCCGGTACATACACTCCGCGTCGCAAGCGTTTCACTTCGTACGTGGATACATCATCACGCGCGTAACGAGTCGGACCATCATCGCTTAGGTGCGGCTCAAATTCGTCAGAGAAATAAAACTCGGCGTCTTTGGCTTCTCGGCTGGTTCTTTTCTGCTCTTTTTGTTTCTTATTTCTGTTTGGCTGCTGGACTATGGTATCCTGTTGCAACTTTTTTACGCCTTGTACTGCATCCCTAAAAAGGGCGAAATCGTCATCAGCGTTGGTGTCTTTTTTGCTCATGGACTGGGACAACTCAATAAACATCTAGATTGGCAGTATTGTAGCGCTTTTTGGAGGCAATTTTGGATAAGATTTTTGTGGAAGAAGCCGTTTCTGAGCTTCATACACTTCAAGACTTGATTCGTTGGACCGTGAGTCGATTCAATGCAGCGGGTCTTTTTTACGGCCACGGCACCGACAATGCTTGGGATGAAGCGGTTCAGCTGATCCTGCCAACGCTGTACTTACCGATTGACGTGCCACCACATGTTTTAAACTCGCGTCTAACCAGCAGCGAGCGTCTACGTGTTGTTGAGCGCGTTATTAAGCGTATTAACGACCGTACACCAACGGCTTATTTAACCAACAAAGCATGGTTCTGTGGCCTAGAGTTCTTTGTCGATGAGCGCGTATTGGTGCCACGTTCACCAATCGGTGAGCTGATTGAAGCTCAGTTCCAGCCTTGGCTTGCAGAAGAGCCAGTGCGAATTATGGATCTGTGTACTGGTAGTGGCTGTATTGCAATTGCCTGCGCGCACGCTTTCCCTGACGCTGAAGTGGATGCCATTGATATTTCAACAGACGCATTGGAAGTCGCTGAGCAAAACGTTCAAGACCACGGTCTAGAGCAGCAAGTGTTCCCAATTCGCTCGGATCTATTCCGCGACTTGCCAAAAGAAAAATACAACCTGATCGTCTCTAACCCACCATATGTGGATGAAGAAGACATGAACTCGCTACCAGAAGAGTTCACTCATGAGCCAGAGCTTGGCCTAGCGGCAGGTACTGACGGTCTGAAATTGGTGCGTCGCATTCTTTCAAATGCGCCGGATTACTTAACTGACAATGGTATCCTTATTTGTGAAGTGGGCAACTCAATGGTTCATATGATGGAGCAATACCCACATATTCCATTTACATGGATAGAGTTTGAAAACGGCGGTCACGGTGTGTTCATGCTAACGCGTGATCAGATCCTTGAGCATTCAGAAGAGTTCTCGATCTACAAAGACTAATCGAGTACTGACGCTAAGATAAAGCAACGCTGCAATGAGAATTGCAGCGTTTTTTCGTTTGGGGGTTTACAACGTCAGCCTTTGTCGTCACTATAAATTCACGAAGAATAGACAGGCAAAGGACAAGCTGCGGGCATTGCGCTTGTTCGGACAGACAGAGGAAGTAATGGCAGGAAATAGCATCGGACAACATTTTCGTGTAACCACATTTGGTGAGAGTCACGGCATTGCACTGGGTTGTGTGGTGGACGGTTGCCCTCCTGGATTGGAAATCACGGAAGCCGATCTGCAAGTTGACTTAGATCGTCGTCGTCCAGGGACATCAAAATACACCACTCAACGACGCGAACCTGATGAAGTAAAAATTCTTTCAGGTGTGTTTGAAGGTAAAACCACAGGCACGTCGATTGGTCTATTGATCGAAAACACCGATCAACGCTCAAAAGATTACTCAGAAATCAAAGATAAGTTCCGACCAGGACACGCGGATTACACCTACCACCAAAAGTACGGTATCCGTGATTACCGTGGTGGCGGCCGTTCGTCAGCTCGTGAAACGGCGATGCGTGTCGCAGCGGGTTCAATCGCCAAAAAATACCTTCAAAAAGAGTTTGGTGTTGAAATTCGTGCTTACTTATCACAAATGGGCGATGTGTCTATTGATAAGGTAGATTGGAACGAGATCGAAAATAACCCGTTTTTCTGTCCAGATGTCGACAAAGTAGACGCTTTTGACCAACTAATCCGTGATCTTAAAAAGCAAGGTGACTCAATTGGTGCCAAGCTACAAGTGGTCGCGACCAATGTACCAGTGGGTCTAGGCGAGCCGATTTTTGACCGTCTTGATGCGGATATCGCCCATGCGCTAATGAGCATCAACGCTGTGAAAGGTGTCGAGATCGGCGACGGCTTTGATGTGGTTAATCAAAAAGGCAGTGAGCACCGCGATCCACTGACGCCAGAAGGCTTTAGCAGCAACCATGCTGGTGGCATCTTAGGGGGTATCTCTACTGGTCAAGATATCGTTGCCAATATCGCACTAAAACCTACCTCAAGCATTACAGTACCGGGTGAAACCATCACTAAAACCGGTGAGCCAACGCAATTGATCACCAAAGGTCGTCATGACCCATGTGTGGGCATTCGCGCTGTGCCAATCGCTGAAGCTATGTTGGCGATTGTGTTGCTGGATCACCTGTTACGTCATCGTGGTCAGAACCACGGCGTGCAAACAGAGACACCGCTTATCTAGCGTCATCGTGAATTTTTATTGAGCCTCTGGGTAACACCAAGAGGCTTTTTTTTGGTGTAAATCACGGATTGGACAATAAATAACCTCAACTATGGAGGTTATGAAATTAGTCACAATATTTGTGCGGGTATCGGTTCACACTAAGTACTCAGCCATCACGTAGGAGTGCATTGTTTGGACAGAAGGATCCGAAAAATGACTTGGAAGACGAGTAGGCGGGAAACCGCCGACTCAATGTAACAGTGCTTGTTTCCAATCACTTAAGGAGCGTCTTATGTCTCAACATGAAATTAGAAATATTGCCTTTGTCGGTCAAACAGGAACTGGCAAAACCAGCTTAGTTGAACGTCTACTTTTTGAGTCCCACACCATTAATAACCTAGGTCATGTCGAAGATGGTGACACGATCACCGATTTTGACGACCAGTCTATTCACTATCAGCACAGCGTTGAAGCGACCCCTGTCTCTCTTTCGTGGCGCAACCACCAAATGAACTTCATCGATACTCCAGGACAAGTCGAACTTCTTGGCCGAACTTTGAGTATCTTTCCTGCGGTTGAAACCTCGGCTTTGGTACTGGATGCAGGAAGTTCTATCAACCAAGTTTCCGAGCGTTTGTTCCAATTCGCAAAAGATCAGAAAAAATGCCAGATGGTGATCATCAATAAGATCGATCAGCACCCCGATAAGCTTTTGGCACTACTTGAAGAGATCGAACAGCGTTTCGGCGCACAGTGTTTGCCAATTAACTTGCCGTCGCAGAAACCAGCGGAAGTCATCGACTGCTATTTCGAGCCAAATCCAGAGCAAACCACCTTGTTTAGTGGCGTCGATGAAGCCCATGAGCTCTTAGTCGACCAAGTCGTTGAAATGGATGAATCTCTGATGGAGCTCTATTTGGAGCAAGGCTCAGAGCTAACACCAGAGCAGCTTCACGATCCGTTTGAAAAAGCGCTCCGAACCGGTCACGTGGTGCCCGTCTGTTTTGTCTCCTCGGATACGGGAGCTGGTTGTGAGCTCTTGCTTCGTACTTTGGCAGAAATTATGCCGATGCCAGACGAAGGCAATCCACCGATGTTAGAAAAAAATGGTAAGCAAGTAGCGATCGATTGTGACAAACGCGACCATACTGTTGCGCACGTCTACAAGGTCAACGTGGATCCTTATATGGGCAAGCTTGCTTACGTACGTGTTTTTCAAGGGGAAATTAACGCGGGGAGTCAACTATTCATTGGTGATAGCAGTAAAGCGTTTAAAGTCGGTCACCTATACAACTTACAAGGTAAGAAACGTCATGAGATCACCACCGCTAAAGCAGGCGATCTGTGCGTATTGGTGAAGGTGGATGATCTTGCCTTTGATTCGGTGATTCATGATTCACACGATGAAGATGGTGTTCAGTTCAAAACACTTAATTTCCCAGAGTCGATGTACAGTTTAACGCTGAAACCGAAAAAACGCGGTGATGAGCAAAAAATGTCAGACGTATTAGCCAAAATTGCCGCAGAAGATCCGTCGCTCAAAATAGAACATCGTACACGCACCAATGAAACTGTGCTGAGCGGCCAGGGTGAATTCCATCTCAAGATAGCGCTCGAGAAAATGCAGCAAGTCTTCAAGTTAGATGTAGAAACCAGCCAGCCAAGCGTTGAATACTTTGAGACCATTACTAAGCCTGCCGAGGCGCAATATCGTCACAAGAAACAAAGTGGTGGCGCTGGACAGTTTGGTGAAGTACATCTGAAAGTAAGACCACTGGAGCGCGGCGCTGGCTTCGAATTTGTTAATAAAGTGGTGGGTGGTGCGATTCCAACCGCGTTAATCCCAGCCGTGGAAAAAGGCATCGTTCAGGCATTAGAAGAAGGGGCGATATCGGGTAACCCAATCAAAGACATAGAGGTGACGGTGTTCGATGGTAAATACCATTCCGTAGACTCCAAAGAGATCGCCTTTGTCATTGCAGGGAAAAAAGCCTTTTTGCAGGCTGTCGAAGCAGCAGGGCCTATCGTTTTAGAGCCGATTGTCGATTTGTCTTTAGAAATCCCAACGCAATATGTCGGAGATGTATCCGGCGACTTATCGGCTAATCGAGGGCTCATCGTCGGAAGCGAACAAGGCACCTACGGCAGCACCATCTTGGTCGCTAAATCGCCAATTAACGAGTTGGCGGATTACTCGCGCAGGTTAAAAGCGTTAACGGGCGGAGAGGGGCGCTTTAACATGACCTTGAGCCACTATGAGCCGGCACCGCCAATGATTCAAAACCGAGTGTGTGAGGAGCAAGAGTAAATAAACGGCTCCAACGGGAAACCGTTGGAGCCGATTGCTTGATTTAGTGCAGTGCTTCTTCACTCTCTAACTGAAACGAAGGCAAACGCCATTTGAAACGCACCGCCGCCATACGCAATGTGTAGCCAACCACGAGTGTGATAACGGTGGTAGACAGTGTCGACAAACCGTACTCAAGCAGCGCCAAATATAGGCAGGCTGCGGCAACAGAAATAGACGCATACAGCTCCTGATGAAGCACCAACGGCGTTTGGCGACAGATCAAGTCACGCAGCAAGCCACCAAAGACGCCAGTAACGAGACCAGATACCACACAAATGAATGGGTGTAAGCCCATACTCAGTCCTACATTGGTACCGATAATGGTAAACACCACTAAACCAAGCGCATCGAGTCTTAGGAATACGCCTTTAAATTTAATAATCCACTTTGCCAGTCCTGTCGTCAGGATCCCTGCAAGGCAAGTAATGGCCAAAAATTCAGGATGTTTTACCCAACCCAACGGGTAGTGACCCAATAAGATGTCGCGAACCGTACCGCCACCAATAGCGGTCGCACTGGCAACGAGCATGACACCAAACCAATCCATATTGCGTCGGCCCGCACTAAGCGCGCCAGTCATCGCTTCTGCCGTGATGCCGATGATGTATAAGACGGTGAGTAACATAACTCAAAACTCGAAAAAATGAAGATGCGACAGTGTAGTGACTTGTCCTAGGATTGACGAATGAAATGTTTTACCGCGCAAACGTTTTTCGGATTAATTAAACTAATCTTTTCGCATGTTGAGTTTCGGTTTAAGAGGTAAACACATCGACGTTAAGTTTGCTTTGTTCAGTTTACTCTTTACGTTGCCTGCGAATGAATACACAATAATGCCAATTGTTATAGCTGCGCTACTGATATGCACCACGAGTACCAAGACCTTATTACTGTTTTTAATCAAACATTTTTCGATGACTATCGCACTAAACTCGAGTTAGGTGGCGATGAGCCGATTTACCTCCCTGCTGACGATAAGGTGGATTACCATCGTATTGTTTTCGCGAGAGGGTTCTATGCCTCAGCATTGCATGAGATTGCCCATTGGTGTGTCGCTGGCCCAGAGAGAAGACTGTTGGAAGACTTTGGCTATTGGTATCAACCAGACGGTCGCACCGCAGAGGTCCAAGCCGAGTTCGAGAAAGTAGAGATCCGTCCTCAAGCCTACGAGTGGATCCTTAGCGCTAGCGCTGGATTCCCGTTTTCAGTCAGTTGCGATAACCTAAGTGGTGACTTCGAACCGGATCGTCTTGGATTTATGGGTAAGGTTCATGCGGAGGTTATCTCTATCCTCGAGAAGGGTATTCCACCTCGTGTAAAACAGCTATCAGATGCATTGCGCAGCTTTTATCAAACCCCTGAATTGACTCATAACACCTTTGTGGTGTGTTAGTGCATAACCTCCATCATCGAATTATTATTAAAGAGCCTCAACAATGATTATTGAATACGAAGAAAAACTGTTAGAAACCATTGATTCTCGAATCACTCAAGCTTCCGATGATGAGCTGTTCGCTGGTGGTTACTTACGTGGTCACATTTCACTGTCTGCTGCATCGTGTGAAGAAGATGGGGTTACTGATATTGGTGAATTTAAAATGCGAATCCAAGCAAGCCTTGATGAGGCCAAATCAGAGCTGAGCCCTGCGGATCGCGTTATCGTTCATGACCTTTGGACTGAACTACAAGCGACAATATAGCAACGAGAATACAGATAGAATGTGCTTGTTCGAAAAATTCGATGAACTAGATAAGATTTTCTCTCTTGCTGGATCAAGCAGATAGGTTAACCTTTAATCAAACACTACGAGAGACTAAAGGGAATCGACTATGAAAGTTATCGCATTTGGCGCAAGCACTAGCAGCACTTCTATTAACAAAGCACTCGCAACCTACGCTGCCAGCTTAATTGAAGGCGCCGACGTTGAGGTGCTTGACCTTACTCAGTTTGATGTGCCACTTTTTTCGGAAGATAAAGAGAAAGAAATTGGTCAGGCAGAAGGTGCAAAAGCATTTCTTGATGCGATTGCAACGGCGGATGCGTTGGTCATTTCCTATGCTGAGCACAACGGTCACCATCCAGCTGCGTACAAGAACTTGTTTGATTGGGCGACGCGTATCGACCGCGAAGTTTTCAAAGGCATTCCAGCGGTGTATCTTGCTACTTCACCAGGACCAGGCGGCGCTGCAAACGTGCTTGCAGCGGCAACCAATTCCGCGCCTTACTTTGGCGGCAATGTGAAAGCGAGCATTTCTGTTCCGAGCTTTTACGATAATTTTGACCTTGAATCGGGTCAGCTCACTAACGCTGAGTTGGTCGATAAAGTTCAATCAGCCATTAAGCAGCTCTGATCAAACTTTTGGTTTCATACCTTTCTTGATTGAAGGCGCTTATTATTGGCGCCTTTTTTTGTTTTCGCCTTTTTTATTTAAGCTTTTTTATTTAAGAAATAGGGTCATCCGTTTCTCAAATTCATACTCGTTTTTCAAATTAATACATAGCGATATTGGCATTGATGATGCCAAAGAGTAACCTTAGCCACAGCTACTTAAGTAGAAATAAAAAGGATAAGGAAACATTATGCTTCAGCTTGCAATTATCGGCACAAACTGGATAAGCGAGAAATTTGCTCACGCGGCACTGCAAACCGAACAGTTTGTGATTCGAGGGGTTTATTCACGTGCGCTTGATAAAGCGCGTGCATTCGGTGAGCCGCTCGGTGCAACTCTATTTATTGACTCACTAGAGGAGCTTGCGGCGGTAAAAGAGATTGATGCGGTCTATATTGCCTCTCCAAATAGCCTTCACTGTGCTCAAGCTATACAAATGATGAAAGCGGGGAAGCATGTCATTTGTGAAAAGCCAATGGCATCGAACTTAACCCAGGTTGAATCGATGCTTGAAGTCGCTAAAGCCAATAACGTGGTGTTGATGGAAGCGTTCAAAACGGCTTATCTACCTAACTTTATTGAGGCTAAAAAAGCGCTAGCAAACTTAGGGAAACTGCATAAGGCACACTTAACTTACTGCCAGTACTCATCCCGTTATCAAAAGTACTTGGATGGTGAAAACCCGAATACCTTTAACCCTGAGTTTTCCAATGGCTCAATCATGGATATTGGTTTCTACTCCGTAGCGGCTGCAGTGGAATTGTTTGGTGTGCCGACTCAAATTCAAGCAAGTGCTCATCTGTTGGAGTCAGGGGTTGATGCCCATGGTAGTGTATTGCTTCGTTACCCTGAGTTCGATGTGACTTTAAGCCATTCGAAAGTGAGTAATAGCTACTCAACGAGTGAGATTCAAGGGGAAGAGGGAAGTCTGATACTTCCTGACTTTTCTGAGTGTATGGGTTTTGACTTGTATGCTCGAAGTGGTGAACGTACTCACTTTGAAACTGAGCAAGTTGAGAACAGCATGGTGTATGAAGCGAAGGCCTTTGCATCGATGATTTGGAAAGGAAAAATGGATGAGTACGCGATTCAGCGTTCGCTGACAATTGCCCATATCATAACCGAAGTTCGCCGTCAGACTGGCGTTGTATTTCCAGCAGATGTTAACTCTTAATAGATAATTTTAAGTTAAACACGATAAAAGCGTCGGACAGTTGGCAGCGACTCCGACGCTTTACCTAGCCATGTATGTTAATTTATGATTTAAGCTTTTTGCTGGCCTGAGTTAGGTTCGCGAACCACCCCTCGGTCTATCAGCTTAGATTTGCCAAGACCAATAAATACCATTACGGTTGCCACGGCGATGCAGATAGCACCAACACTGACCTGTCCTTGGAAATCGCCCGTTGCCGTTGCTGCCTGTGCGACGATTGGACCTGCCGCGAGACCCACTGTACCGATCTCTGGGCCATATGAGCTGAAGTAACCTGACTTATCTGTGGTAGCAAGTGCTGTGTAGTAGCGAGCGTACATCATGTTCCACAGCATAATGTAAAATGCAGAGAAGCCTAGGAATGATGTGGTGTCGCTGGTGCTTGCCATACCAAAACAGACCGCCGCGTTAATCACACTAAGAGAAACAATGATGGTTGTATGGCTGTATTTCTTGTCAACAACCGCAGTTAGAATGCCACCGATGACGGCCATCACTGAACCTACCGCTAACACCAAACCGACATCTTCAGTCGACGCTTGCATGTCTGCACCAATAATCTCGATATAAGGGTAAATAATGCCAAGGCTTAAGCTGTAGACCAAGAATGCGCCACCGACCCAAATCATAGGGACAACGTATTTCTTCTTGTCTACGTTATCTCCGTGTACAGAAGAGAGCTCCTTGTCCTTTTCAACGCGGCCATTGTCAGGGTAAAACCAGAAAGCGACCAAACATAACGCAGAGGCAAACATAAAGAATTGGTAGAGCGCGTTTAGACCGAATTCTGCCATCAACTCTGGGATTAAAATGAACCAGGTGATTAGCCATACATTCAGGGCGGCAATCATGTAACCAAAGTTACGACCAGGATGCTTGGTCACACTCATCCCGACCAGACCCAAAGAGTAACCGATACCTTGGCCACTGCCTGCGATCAGGCGGCTAGCAATAAAGCTATCAAAGTCTTGCGCAGTCATACTCATGTAGTTACCGGCAATCAGTGCTAAAGCAGCAATGTAACCAATATAACGCCAGTTAACACGGCGAATAAGTAGTAATGAGAAGAGAAGTGAAGAGAGAGCGGTGGCAAGAAGTTCGTACATTGCGATGCTTTCAATTTGAGCATCATCGAGTGCCATAGCTTCTGCAGCGCCACCAAGCATAAAGGGTAAAAAGTTAAACGCGTTAGGTGCAAACATCACCAGCATCATAGCTGCGATGATAAGTGCTTTTGAATCGATCGTCCGTTTTGGACTAATTAAAGTGTTTAGCATATGAAATCCTATCCATCCCTGAACAGTTTGTTATTGATATGTTAATAGTGAGCGTTAATTAGCCATTGATGTAGTACCCAATTGGGTTACATTAGTGTTAATGGATGTAACTATTATGTTTCATGTTAAATTCAGGTCTTTGTGATGACACAAAGACCTGATAGGAGTAGGAGGGAGGAGGTGAGGGCTAACCTAGAATATAGTCAGCGAATTTGCTGCGCAGATCTTTCTTACTCAGTTTACCCGTCGCGGTATGGGGGAGCTCCTTGATAAACTCAACCGCATCAGGGATGCAAAACTTAGCTACTTTACCTTCAAAATGGTCTAGCAGCGTTTGGGCAGAGATTTCAACATCGTGGGTAACGGCGATGAGTAGCGGTCTTTCTCCCCATTTTTTATGAGGAACGCCGATGACCGCGGCTTCTTTAATGTCAGGGTGGCCGACAGCTATGTTTTCAAGCTCAATCGAGCTTATCCATTCACCGCCGGACTTAATCACATCCTTAGAACGGTCTGTGATCAACATATAGCCGTGAGGATCCACGCTGGCGACATCACCGGTATCAAAATAGCCATTGTCGTCAACGGACTCGCCTTGCTTATAGTAACCAGAAGCAATCCAAGGCCCCCTTACTTTGACAGCACCAAATTGATGGCCGTCCCATTCCACTTCTTGACCCTGCCAATCTTCGATCCGCATATCGACACCAAATACAATGCGCCCTTGCTTGAGCTTATAGCTCATCTGCTCTTTTTCTGACTGCTGCTTGAGGTGTGGTTTCTGTTTATTGAATGTGCCGAGTGGACTCATCTCGGTCATCCCCCAAGCGTGCTGAACCGAAACATTGAACAGCTCATCAAATTCATTGATCAGTAGCTCTGGACATGCCGAGCCACCAACAACAATACGATCCAGAGTTGGCACTTGAATGTCATTGTTTTTTAAGTGCTCCAGTAGCATTAGCCACACGACAGGGACCCCAGCGGTCATCGTGACGCCTTCGCTATTGATGAGATCGCTCAACACTTCGCCATCGGCCATCTTCGGTCCCGGCATCACGAGCTTGGTACCCGTCATCGGTGCACTGTAAGCAAGACCCCATCCGTTTACATGGAACATGGGCACAATTGGCATGACGGTTTCGTCCATAGAAAGTGAAAAGGCATCCGGTAGTGCGCTACCCAATGAGTGGAGCACAGTAGAGCGATGTGAATACAATACGCCTTTCGGGTGTCCAGTTGTACCTGAGGTATAACATAGTGAGCTCGCATCATCTTCAGCCAGCTCAGGCCAGTTGAACTCATCACTTTGATCACTAATCAAGGATTCATAATCGGTGAGGTTGGCAATATCGACATCGGGGAGGTGTGCTTTATCGCAGAGGGCGACATAGTGACTCACTGTTGGGAACTTGTGTTGCAGCTTTTCAATGAGCGGCGCAAAAATAGGGTCAAAGAACACTATGGTATCTTCGGCGTGATTGACGATGTACTCGATTTGCTCCGGAAATAAGCGCGGGTTAACGGTGTGTAGCACGCCGCCCGAACAAGAGATAGCGTAGTAGAGCTCAAGATGTCGATAGTCATTCCAGGCAAACGTAGCGATACGCTGTCCTTTTTCTAGGCCAAGTGACTGCAGCGCATTAGCAAGCTGGCGAGTTCTTTTAAATGCGTCGTTAAGGGTGTATTTGTGGCGAGGATTGTCATAAGTCACTGAGACAACTTCAGTATCACCGTTCACTTTATCCGCATGACGCATGATTTCAGTAATGGTGAGAGGGACATTCATCATTTGACCTTTCATTATGCAACTCCGTTTGTTATTGAAATGTGAGTAGTATGTAATCACATTGTCTTTGGGTATGTACCCCAATAGAGTTACGAGTTGTGCTGTGAAGTCACATAAGTGTCAGGTCCTGTAATAGAAACTTTGATACAGCTCGTCAAAAGCGAGGTAATTTACTTTTTATCATTAAATATATTTGTCACGATGAAAGATATAATTTAATCATCGATGCGCTTTAATTGTAAAAGCGACCATTGCGGAATTGCCTCTCATTGTACAAACGAATAGTTCTAACGGTGAAAACCGCGAAGAGCGGGACGTTGGGTCGGTACTGAGTTGAGCAAGCATCGAGAATCATGGTAATTGAATAGGCATGTAAAGCTAAGATAAGGAGTGTCTATGTCTCAATCTACGACAATGACAGAACAAGCAGCTGCATGGAATGAGTTCAACCGACACTATCCACGCTTAATTGCCGCTATTGGCGATGTCACATTTCTACAGCGACTGTCTGAGTTTACAACTGCGATTGTCGGTTATGACAGTTTAGTCGTGATGAGCTTTGATGGAGAAAACGCACCTGTTGTGCTTTACAACGATACAAGTTTTTTCGAAGATCAATCTATCGACAAAGAGTTTATGGCCGCTTTGGTGCTGGATCCGTTCTATCAGTTGATCCGCCGCGGGGTAAAAGAAGGGGTCTATCGTCTCAATGATATTGCTCCAGATGAATTTTATAGTAGCGATTACTACCACCAAATCTATAAACAAACAGGTTTGCAAAAAGAAGTGGGAGTGATTGCCAGCTGTGGTGATGATTTGCGTTTAGTACTTTCACTTGGTCTGCGCAATAAGGCCGGCGTAGATGTCGATGAAGTGGAAGTCGTGAATACTTTTTATGAGCTGATCATTGTCGCGATTTGCAAGCACTTTCAAGTAGGGCATCCAGAACAACGTACTATAGGTCATCAGTTGAATGATATTTTCAGTAACTTTGGCAAAGATTTCCTTAGTGAACGTGAATGTCAGGTGACCCAATTAGTACTGCAAGGTTACTCTACTAAGGCGATTGCACCTTTGCTGGAGGTCTCGACAGAAACTGTGAAGGTATATCGCAAGCGAATCCACAATAAGTTAAAAATATCTTCCCAATCAGAGCTGTTTTCTCTGTTCTTAGAAGCGGCGTCGACCGTGCCTGCGGACAGCAATATTGACCCGCTAACCCTGTATTTTGGGGGTAAAAGCGTGCACTGATCACCTTTTATCCCCTATTAGGGTTATTGGGTGGAATGTTAAAAATATTTAACATAGTAACGGTTGGAACCAGTAAGCGCGATACGTAGCGTCTGCTAGTGACACATCTCCTTATCTGAGCGTACGCTTGAGCCGCGTAGCGCCGTCAGTTTACCCGACCTCTTGGTAGTCAGAGGTCGGGTTTTTTTTGTGATCTTAATCCGAGGTTGTGTGGAAGTGGCCCAAATGAATGTGATTGCAATCACATTTGGTTTTTTTGGGGTGTTTGATAATTCTGAGTGATAGGTAAAATGAAAACGAATTGTTAAATAGTGTGGTGTTCCTTTGGTCAAACATGCTGTTTAGTGGTTAAAAATTAGAATTATCGAGATTTATCGCTATTGTTAAATTTCTCACCAGTGATATCAATTAGAAACTCCGCAATTTGCGGAGTTTTTATCTATTATTTATCTCTCTTAGGAGAATTATGCCACTTTTGCTACAAAAATATGGCAAATTGCTTTGAAGATTGGTAATGTGAACCGCAATCTTCGTAAGGATTTAGAGTTTTATGCTCAAATGTTGAGCTAAATAGTTCTAAAATGCTGGCCGTTCTAGCAATTCTTCGAAGAAGTCATGGATGCAAAAATAAAACTTGGAGTTAAATACATGTACAAGAATAAGATCACGCAAGCCCTTCTTCTAGGTGCTGGCATGGCAGTGGCTGCCACTTCTTTTTCTACTCTTGCCGCAGATGTTCCAGCTGGCACGCAACTAGCAGAGAAACAAGAGCTTGTTCGTGGTAACGGTACCGAGGTAGCAACACTCGATCCGCACAAATCTCAAGGTGTTCCTGAGTCTCACGTAATTCGTGACCTTCTAGAAGGCCTAGTAAACCAAGATGCAAACGGCAAGACCATCCCCGGTGTTGCGACTTCTTGGGAAACCGAAGACAACCAAACCTTTACTTTCCACCTACGCAAAGACGCAAAATGGTCTAACGGCGATCCTGTGACTGCAAACGACTTCGTTTACAGCTTCCAGCGCGCGGTTGATCCAGCGACAGCTTCTCCATACGCTTGGTACATGGAATACACCAAGATGGCGAACGCAAAAGACATCGTTGCCGGTAAAAAAGACAAGAGCGAGCTAGGTGTTAAAGCGGTTGACGACTACACATTAGAAGTAACGCTAGACACTGCCGTTCCTTACTTCGTAATGATGATGGGCCACACAACAGTGAAGCCTGTTCACAAAGCGACAGTTGAGAAGTTTGGTGATCAGTGGACTAAACCAGAAAACTTCGTAGGTAACGGTGCATTCGTTCCTAACAAATGGGTAGTGAACGAGCGTCTAGAGCTAGTTCGTAACGCAAAATACTGGGATAACGACTCAACAGTTCTTAACAAGGTAACTTTCCTACCTATCGAGAACCAAGTTGCCGAAATGAACCGTTTCCTTTCTGGCGAGCTAGATTTCACGTACGAAGTTCCTAACGAGCACTTCCGTCGTCTACAGAAAGATTACGCTGAAGATGTAAACATCAAGGGTAACCTGTGTACGTACTACTACCAGTTCAACGCACAGAAAGCACCTTTCAACGATGTTCGCGTTCGTAAAGCAATGTCTTACGCAATGGACCGCGATATCGTAACGAAAGCGATTCTAGGTCAAGGCCAGAAGCCAGCTTACTTCCTAACTCCAGAGATCACTGCAGGCTTCGACCCTGTGACTCCAGAGTACGGTCAACTATCTCAAAAAGAGCGTATTGCTGAAGCGAAACGTCTTCTTGAAGAAGCAGGTTACACGAAGAGCAACCCTCTAGAATTCGACCTACTTTACAACACATCTGAAAACCACAAGAAGATTGCTGTAGCAATCGCGTCTATGTGGAAGAAAGAGCTAGGCATCAATGCGAAGCTTGAAAACCAGGAGTGGAAATCTTACCTAGACAGCAAAGACAGCGGCGACTTTGACGTTGCACGTGCTGGCTGGTGTGGTGACTACAACGAAGCGTCTTCATTCCTAACATTGATGGTAAGTCAGAACACGACTGCGGGTCAGCACTACAAGAGCGCTGAGTACGACAACGTTATCGATAAAGCATTGCACTCTACTTCAGAAGAAGAGCGTACAGCACTTTACATCGAAGCTGAGAAAATCCTAGCGAAAGATATGCCAATCGCGCCTATCTATCAGTACGTTACAACACGTCTTGTATCTCCACAGCTTGGTGGTTACCCAGAAGGTAACGCAGAAGATAAGATCTACTCAAAAGATCTCTACATCAAAGCTAAGTAATTCTATATAAAAAAAATAACGAACTAAGACACTGTGTGTGCATTTAGCACACGCAGCGTCTTCTTATTATTAATTGTCACAGACTGGATGGATGAGTTTATGATTAAATTCATACTTAAACGGATATTTGAAGCAATACCGACGCTGTTGGTATTGATTACTGTCTCATTTTTCTTGATGCGTTTCGCACCAGGTAACCCTTTTTCAAGTGAGCGCCCACTTCCGCCGGAAGTTATGGCGAACATCGAAGCAAAATATGGCTTAGATAAGCCAGTGTTTGAGCAGTACACCACGTACCTCACAAACATCATTCAAGGCGACTTCGGGCCTTCATTTAAATATCAAGATTACACGGTAAACGAGCTTATTTCTGTAGCATTACCGGTATCAGCTAAAGTCGGTCTCATCGCCTTTATCTTTACCGTCATTATGGGTGTCACGGTCGGTACGATTGCCGCCTTACGGCAGAATACATGGCTCGACTACACGATAATGTCGACCGCCATGCTCGGGGTCGTGATGCCCTCGTTTGTATTGGCACCAGCTCTAATTTATCTATTCTCTTTGCACTGGAATCTTTTCCCTGCTGGTGGTTGGCATGACGGCGGCTTCCAATACATCGTATTGCCAGTGATCGCTATGTCATTGCTGTATGTCGCAACATTTGCGCGTATCACTCGCGGTAGCATGATTGAGACATTGAACAGTAACTTTATCCGTACTGCTCGAGCGAAAGGCTTGAGCTACAGATACATTGTTCTTAAACACGCGTTGAAGCCTGCGTTGCTGCCGGTTGTTTCATACATGGGGCCAGCGTTCGTTGGTATCATTACTGGTTCGGTGGTTGTTGAAACTATCTTCGGTCTACCGGGTATCGGTAAGCTGTTCGTGAATGCGGCATTTAACCGTGACTATTCGTTAGTAATGGGTGTGACCATTCTTATTGGTTTCCTATTCATTCTATTTAACGCCATCGTAGATATTCTACTTGCGATGATCGACCCGAAAATTCGTTACTAAGGGAGAGTGGTAATGATGCTAACGAAAAAAGAAAACTTAGAAGCGGTAGAGAAGTTTTCAGAGAACCTAGAAATTGAAGGTCGTAGTTTGTGGCAAGATGCGCGTATCCGCTTTATGCGCAACAAAGCTGCGATGGTCAGTTTGTTTATCCTATTTGTTATGACGATGGCGGTTATCTTTCTGCCAATGATTGCACCTTATGCATACGATGATACGGATTGGTATGCAATGCATGCTGCGCCAAGTGCTGAGCACTGGTTTGGTACTGATAGTTTAGGTCGCGACTTGTATGTTCGTACCCTTATCGGTGGTCGAATCTCGCTGATGGTTGGTGTACTTGGTGCCTTTGTTGCAGTACTGATTGGTACGCTTTACGGCGCTGCATCTGGCTTTATCGGTGGTAAAGTTGACCGCATTATGATGCGTATCCTAGAGATTCTGTACGCAGTACCATTCATGTTCCTAGTAATCGTACTAGTGACCTTCTTTGGTCGTAACATTGTACTTATCTTTGTCGCTATCGGTGCGATTGCATGGCTGGACATGGCGCGTATTGTACGTGGTCAAACACTTAGCTTACGTAGCAAAGAGTTTATCGAAGCCGCACACGTATCGGGTGTAAGCACATGGCGTATTATTACTCGCCATATCGTACCTAACGTACTCGGTATCGTAGCGGTTTACTCAACGCTTCTTATTCCAAGTATGATCCTAACGGAATCATTCTTGTCATTCCTTGGTCTTGGTGTTCAAGAGCCAATGACGAGCTGGGGCGCGCTTCTTCAAGAGGGCTCGCAAACTATGGAAGTGGCTATTTGGCAGCTAACTTACCCGGCAATCTTCATGGTGGTAACACTATTCTGCTTTAACTATGTGGGCGACGGTCTTCGTGACGCGTTGGATCCAAAAGACAGATAATAACGATTAAGGAAGTACTATGAGCTTATTAGATGTAAAAGATCTGCGTGTCGAATTTAAAACGCAGGACGGTATTGTAACCGCAGTTAACGACCTAAATTTCTCACTGAGCCAAGGCGAAACGCTTGGTATCGTAGGTGAGTCTGGTTCAGGCAAATCTCAGACTGTATTCTCAATCATGGGTTTGCTTGCGAAAAACGGTATTGTATCGGGCAGCGCTCAGTTTGAAGGTCGCGAGATTCTGAATCTACCTGAGAAAGAGCTAAACAAAGTTCGTGCTGAGCAGATTGCGATGATCTTTCAGGATCCAATGACCTCCCTTAACCCTTACATGAAGGTGAGTGATCAGTTGATGGAAGTACTGATGCTGCACAAAGGTATGGGGAAAGCGGAAGCGTTCGAAGAATCTGTTCGCATGCTAGAGGCGGTTAAGATCCCTGAGGCACGTAAGCGTATTACCATGTATCCGCACGAGTTTTCGGGCGGCATGCGTCAGCGTGTAATGATTGCGATGGCACTGCTTTGTCGTCCAAAACTTTTGATTGCCGATGAGCCTACAACGGCACTCGACGTAACTGTTCAGGCGCAGATCATGGATCTTCTGAACGAGCTGAAAACCGAGTTCAATACAGCAATCATTATGATTACCCACGATTTGGGCGTGGTAGCTGGTTCTTGTGACAAAGTACTGGTTATGTACGCTGGTCGTACGATGGAATACGGTACCGTTGACGAGATCTTCTACAACCCTAGTCACCCATATGCCGAGGGCCTGCTAAAGGCAATCCCTCGTTTGGACACCGAAGGTGAAATCTTGCCTACGATTCCAGGCAATCCACCTAACTTGCTACGTCTACCACCGGGCTGTCCTTACCAAGAGCGTTGCCACCGCGCAACACCTCAGTGCAGCGTGGAAGCACCAAAGCTAGAGAACTTTGGTCAAGGTCGTCAACGTGCGTGTTTTTCTGATTGGGAGGCTTGGGCCAAATGAATGCAATGACAAATAACAAAGAACTTCTTTTAGACGTTAAAAACCTTAAGGTTCACTTTAGCATTGCTTCTAAGTCCGCATGGCCTTGGAGCAAGCCTTCTAACCTAAAAGCTGTCGATGGCGTTAACGTCCGTCTATATGAAGGCGAGACACTGGGCGTTGTAGGTGAGTCAGGTTGTGGTAAATCAACGTTTGCTCGTGCCATCATTGGTCTTGTAGAAGCGACAGACGGTGAAGTGATGTGGCTTGGTCAAGATCTGACTAAGATGCAAGCGGTTCAGCGTCGTAATACGCGTAAAGAAATCCAAATGATTTTCCAGGATCCTTTGGCATCGCTTAACCCGCGTATGACAGTGGGTGACATCATCGCTGAGCCTCTAGAGACCTTCTATCCAGAGTTTTCTAAGGCTGAAGTAAAAGAGCGCGTTCGAGAAATGATGACGAAGGTAGGCCTACTACCAAACGTTATCAACCGTTACCCTCACGAATTCTCGGGTGGCCAGTGTCAGCGTATCGGTATCGCACGTGCACTTATCTTAAAGCCTAAGATGATCATCTGTGATGAACCAGTATCGGCACTTGATGTATCGATTCAGGCTCAGGTAGTTAACCTTCTTAAGGAACTACAAAAAGAGTTAGGTTTGAGCTTGGTATTCATTGCCCACGACTTGTCGGTAGTGAAACACATCTCTGATCGCGTATTGGTTATGTACCTGGGCAACGCGGTTGAACTTGGTGAAGCTGAAGCACTGTTTGCGGATCCCAAGCACCCGTACACTAGAGCTTTGATGTCGGCGGTACCTATCCCAGATCCAAAGTTGGAGCGTGCTAAAACAATTCAAATGCTGGAAGGCGATCTACCGTCTCCAATCAACCCTCCATCTGGTTGCGTATTCCGTACTCGCTGTCCACAAGCGACAGAGCAGTGCGCTAAACAAAAACCAACAATACAGGGAACGGACGTACACGCAGTGTCGTGCCTAAACGTTAGCGTTTAGAGTATCCCAGTAATGTATATAGCAAGGAAAAGCCTTAGCCATTTGTGTGTGAGTGGTTAGGGCGGCTATTTTCAGCCTGTGACGGGCCTAAGCGCGACGAGATTTTTGGTCGCGCTTTTTTTGTATCTGAAATCCGTAACCCATCGTCTATATCACTAGTTATTCAAAGAATTTGAACGACATAGTTAAACCCTTCCTATCAAGTTCCCCCTGGGTTCGCTCTATACTTTGAATCATCAAATGATAAAGAGGAATAGAGTCATGGGGAAATTAGTAGAAGGTGTTTGGCATGATGTTTGGTATGACACCAAAACCTCTGGTGGTAAATTTGTCCGTGAAGACGCCGGTTTTCGCAACTGGATTGAAAACCGAGCGGATGCCGAGTTTCAACCGGAATCTGGTCGCTATCATCTTTATGTGTCGCTAGCTTGTCCTTGGGCACATCGTACTCTTATCTTCCGCTCACTTAAGGGGCTCGAGTCGCACATTGATGTCACTGTGGTTTGCCCAGACATGCTATCAGAAGGCTGGGTGTTTGGTCTTCCAGAGCCATTGTTTGGCTTAACCAAGATGCATCAGGTGTACACCCAAGCGAAACCTGACTATACCGGTAGAGTGACTGTGCCTGTACTATGGGATAAGAAAACCAACACCATAGTAAGCAACGAATCTTCTGAAATTATTCGTATGTTCAACTCCGCATTCAACGAATTAAGCGGAAATCATGACGACTACTATCCAGAATCACTCCGTGCTGGCATTGATAACTGGAATGACTTTGTTTACCCAAATATCAACAATGGCGTGTATCGCTGCGGTTTTGCCACCACGCAAGACGCTTACGAAGAGGCATTTCATAACTTGTTTGATGCCCTAGATAAGATCGATGAGCACCTAGCAACTTCGCGCTATCTTGTTGGCGATACATTAACCGAAGCTGATTGGCGCTTGTTTACTACCTTAGTTCGCTTTGACGCTGTATATGTCGGCCACTTCAAATGCAATAAAAAACGCATTGCAGATTACCCGAACCTTCAAGGTTACCTAAAAGAGTTGTATCAAGTTGAAGGGGTGAGTGCGACTACCGATATGTATCATATTAAGCGTCACTACTACTTTAGCCATACGGGTATCAATCCAACGCAAGTGGTGCCGCTTGGGCCTGAATTGGATCTTGATTCGCCACATGGACGTGAATCCATTGGTGGATAGGGCAGTGGTTGGAATATTTGAAATATTCGGACAGCAGAAACGAAAAAACCGACTCAAGCGAGTCGGTTTTTCATTTGTATGGTGGGGGGGGACGGATTCGAACCATCGAAGGCAGTGCCGGCAGATTTACAG